>NZ_AEXS01000096.1:0-107976 GCF_000204455.1 Paenibacillus sp. HGF5
AAAATCGCGGCTTCATGTTGGTGTTTATTATAATATTTCCACATACCCCTCTGTTCCATTCACGCGAATGCGCTGTCCATCCTTGATCCTTTTGGTCGCATTCTCGACGCCGACAACGGCAGGCAATCCATATTCACGCGCAATAACGGCTCCGTGGGTCATCAGTCCGCCCACTTCGGTGATCAATCCTTTAATGGATACAAACAATGGCGTCCAGCTAGGGTCCGTAAAGGCAGTGATTAAGATGTCTCCTTCCTCCAGGTCAGCGTCTTCCATGTTTAAGATGACACGTGCTCTTCCCTCAATAACGCCCGAAGAAACTGGCAGCCCTACAATGGCTTCAGCAGGAATATTTTCCCGTTTGTACTCACCAACAATGATCTCGCCATCCGATGTGATCACACGCGGAGGAGTCAGTTTTTCATATAATTTGTATTCGTCTTTTCGTTTGTTGATCATTCGGTAATCCAGTTTATTTGTGCGTACGACATCGTGAAGCTCTTCAAAAGAGAGATAATATATATCTTCTCTGTCATGAATAACGCCCGCTTCTACGAGTTGTTCTGCTTCTTTCAGTAAAGCCTGCTTATATACGAAGTAGCGATTAACCATGCCGTATTTCGGATACTCCCGATAACCAATGAAATTCCGGATAAGGTCGATCATTCGTTTGGTTTCTGCGGCTTTTTGTTCACCATCTGGTAATCGGCTTAATCGTTCCAGGAGTTCTTGTTCTTTGTTCAGCGCTTCCTGTCGCCCTTGCTCAAACTTTCGATGGCTGGCATTAGGCTCAAAGTTTTTGATGTTACCTATAATCAATGGGATGAGCGTAATGGGTTTCTCGCTCCAACGTGTTCTAGTGATATCGATTTCTCCGGCACATCGCATCCCGTATTTGTTGAGAAAATCACGGATCGCGTCTCGGGCTTCTCGCCCGCCATCAAACGTAACCAGCTCATCCAGAAAATCATCGTGTTTGACTTGCTGCAAATAATCAATGACTTCCGGATAAGGACGAATCGCATCTGCGACATCGAGCAGCGCCAGACCCATTTCCGAAGTAATATTATGGGGTACAGACTGAGAAAGCGTGTCTGCTGCGTTTTTTTCACCTAGCCATTCGTTCATTTTTTCATTGATCCATGATGAAGCATTCATGGCAGCCATAAAGACAGCCGAACTTTGCGGGTCGAACAGAATCTTCTTCAATTGCTGGATATCTTCCACAATGAAATCAAATAAATCCGTTCCAGATTTCGTCTCGATGTTATGTTTTAACTCTTCGATCGATGCTTGACTTCGTTGAATCAGATCATTAACGATTGTCGGCTCGTTTTCGAATTGTGGGGGAGCACCGGCAGGCGGCATAGCATTACTGCTTCTAACGGGACTCGCTTCTTTTTATCATCGGGTAACGATTTTATAAAATCTCCTCGATCAATGATGGTCATAAGTGCATCTTTCATGAGCGGATCGTGTTGTTCCATGCTATTTAATAAAAATTCTCTGCTGTTAGGCGATGCCAGATGATGTGTGACATCAACAAACAATCTTCCGCCAGCTTTGCGCATGGGTGCAGGAGTCGTTAGCAGGAAAAAAGACAATCCCAGCGGTTTCATGGGATCCGTCATCATTTGTTGATGACCAACAGAGATATAGACGCGATTTTCTTGATCACTCGCTTCAGGGATCGGGTATAACGTCGTGATCGGCCGGCTCTGAACGATATAAAACACGTCATCGGCCAGGCACCATTCGATATCTTGCGGCCGGCCGAAATAAGCTTCAATCTGTCTTCCGATGCGTTCCAGCCGTAAAATTTGTTGTTCGGTAAGGGTTTGGATCTTTTGCTGATCGGGGGCAATCGACCGGGTCTCCGTTCCGCCCTCCTGTCGTCCATAGATCGCCAATGTTTTGGCGGCTATCCTCTTATCGACGATGACCTCATCCTGTACTTTGTAACAATCGGCAGATACCAAACCGGAGACCAGCGCTTCTCCAAGTCCAAAGCTGGCATCGATGGAGAGCAGCTTTCGATTGGATGTCATCGGGTCTGCTGTGAATAGTATCCCTGAAGCCTGCGGGAAAACCATCCTTTGAACGATAACGGATAAATAAACTTGACTGTGGTCAAATCCATTTTGCATCCGGTAGATCACGGCGCGATCCGTGAATAGGGATGCCCAGCATTTACTGATATGCTGCAAGACGGCCTCTGTCCCGATGATATTTAAATAGGTGTCCTGTTGACCGGCAAAGGAGGCATGAGGTAAATCTTCAGCTGTCGCACTGGAACGAACGGCATAAGCATGTTCCTCGCCATACCGAGAGAGATAATGAGTTACGGCTTTCACGACGTCGGCAGGAATCTCTGCGTCCATAATGATTTGCCTGATCTTCCTGCTGACTTCACCAATTCGCTCCCGATCCTCTGCTTTTAGCATGGCTAGCTGTCCCAGCAAATCATGATAGGTTTCGTTTTGTTCGATGGCTTTTTGATATCCCGCGGTTGTAACGCAAAATCCTTCCGGTACGTGTATTCCTTCGATTTTTGCTAATTCTCCTAGATTCATTCCTTTTCCGCCAACGAGCAACAGCTGGTTTTGTTCCATGTCTTGAAAATCGAGAACCAAAGAACGCATTCAACATCTCTCCTAACCATTAAATTGAGAAAAAAAACATTTGACAAAGGTATTTTTAGCGTGGTACAATTAAATTGTAAGATGAGATATTTATACCCTTATACACGATTGTGTCGCATTCCGATTGTATCATCGTGTCTATGTAATTGCAATAATAAAGAACCTGAAATCAGAGGATTCAGGTTCTTTTTTGGGTTTTCGTTATTTATTTGACTGCTCACCGCTTAGTATTCCTTTTTAATTACAAAGAACGAGCCCCGAATGGTTCCGGCTAATTTGGACTTCTGCCTTGCAAACTTAAACTTCCCTTCCAACTCCTGCGGTACCTCCATCCCCTCCGAAAGCTTAAAACCGACAGCCCGCTTCTTAGGATCATCAACCGTATACATGACATTGACCGCGAGGCCATCCTCATAAAAGACGAAAGCCCATTGGATGTTTTCCACTTGAAAACGCGACGTCTCCAAAGGTTTGGCCGCAAACTCAAGATCTCGTTCTTCTTTCAATATCCGGTTCACATAATCCAGGGTCTCCTGGCTATCGCCGGCTGGTACAACCGTAAATTCATGCTTATATTTGTTCATGAAGTAACGCGCCTCATTCGCTCGTAAACCAGCAAGCGCTTCCGCTGCGGGCGAAGACTCCAAACCAACCGTAGATACATTTTTAAAATCAACGATATAAGCCATGCCGCTTCTCCTTTGATCTTATTTATTTCCTTACGACGGGAATCCACAATTCGCCACATACGAAGCCGTCCCGCTCTTCCATCTCCACCGTTGCATTCGGCCCGCCGACATAGGCAAAATCCTTGGCTGACGGCAATACTTGACCAAAGGCAATGCCGGTAAGTTTATGGCCCAGCTCATCCGCGGTTTTCCCTTCCCCTTTTACAACGAGGTATTCGCCTTTAGGAAATTGAATAACCCTAGTAGCTTCTGGTAACGACTCCTCCGTCATGACGCCGGCATAATACATCATCTTGTTATTGACTGCCTCGTTCACGGCAAAAATGTAATCATTTGCAGCTAAGGCCTTTAAGGTGTCCAGTCTTCCGTCTTGCTTCACCGACTCCCAAAATTCCGTTTTTTCCTTGTTGATGCCGGCATAATCCGTGTAATCGCTTTTAAGTTCCGTTCCAATACCTAATACGATAAAGCTGTCTTTTTCCTCAAGGGTATAATTCTCCATATTCAAAACCTTCCTTTTTTAAAATTTTTCAAATGATTTGTCTTTTCACTTGATAGGTTTATAATAACCTTAAATCATGTCAAAAAATGATACTGTTTAGGAGAGTCCGATGAAAAAAGTTGAGCGGATTAATACCATCATGCGGTATATCAACAACCGCGCCCACTTTACCATTTCTGAAATTATGCGCGAATTTAACATTTCTCGCTCGACGGCGATTCGAGATATTCGAGAAATCGAAGCCATGGGGATGCCGCTTGTCGCTGAAGTTGGCAGGGATGGGGGTTATTTTGTCATGAACAACTCCGTCCTGCCCACGGTCCGCTTTACCGACACTGAAATCAAAGCCTTGTTTATCGCCTTTATGGCCACTCGAAATCAACAGCTCCCTTATCTAAAGAGTCGCCATTCTTTGGCTGAAAAATTACTCGGCCTCATCTCGGAGAACCAGCAAGACGATCTTGTTCTACTAAATCAAATATTGCTGTTTGAAGGAACCAATCCTCATAATCCCGACTTGCTTGATCTGTCCGACCTGCCCCATCCGATGTTAGAAAAACTCATCCAACTCCTTCTGCTGGACAACTATTTATTGGTTTCCGTCCAGGAAGAGAAGGAAATAAAGTCTTATCCCATTTATCTCCTGCACCTTTATCGTGAAAAGAGCTTATGGTTAATTGAAGGCTTTGACTTAGCGGAAGAAAAGAGACGGATTATTCCTGTCGACAATCTTTCTGACATAGAACGATTCCATACGAAAAAAAGGGTTGGCAAGAAAAAGATCTTAGAGCAGCTGAGTAAGCAGGAAGAGTTCATCAACCTTGTCCTTGATCTTGGTCCAAAGGCGATAGCCCAGTTCAAAAAGTACCATCCTGTAAAGTTTTCCATTGCATATACGAATCCTTACCAAACCACAGCCGTTCTTAAGGCTTTTATCGATGTGAACAAGGTGGAAGAATTGACCGAAATCACAAATTGGCTGCTATTTCTTGGTGGGGATATCAAGGTTAGGGAGATACCTGAACAAGTCGTAGAAGGTTTGAAAGAAAGATTCAGCTTATACTGTCCATAAACAACTATTTTACGGGATCCGGTCCGAATACCGGCGCCAATTTTGATGCAGACAATTGCTCGCTCAGACCGAAATATTCGCAGAAATTCATAATCATCGGATTCCATTTCGCAGGATCGATATAATTGGGGTTACCAGTCACAAGAAGTTCTTCTTCGATATGGATTTTTTCAATTCGAACTTCTATGGCAACCAGCGAGCTTGGTTCTTCAAATGCATGGAGCTTCACAAGCTTGGCTTCCAGCTGCACAGGGCATTCTTTGACGCGCGGAGCCTGAACGATTAGGGATGGAAGTGGTGTTAAGCCAGCGACTCCGAATTTATCCGCCTCATGCCTGTAGCCCCTTTTTGCTTTAGAATCAGGGACTGGGTTGCTCCCCGTCAACAGCGTCAGCCGATCCACAGCAGGAATCAAGTCAACCGACGGAAGACTAAGTACACACTCCAGTTCACGGATCAAATTTTGAACCGTCTTCGATTTTTTGCTCATACCCAGCATACACGATTGGTTGAGCCACCAGGCTGACGACATCGGAGACAGGTTGGACGTACCGTCTTCGTTCATTGTGCTGATGAGCACAACCGAAGTCCCGAAGTAAAGGATTTTGGGTTCAATTACTTTATGCATAACAGATTCACTCTCCTCGATAATAAGCTTCTAGGGTAATGTATCACAAATTTCGGGATGTTCTGGGGAATATGGAATAAGAGCACAAGATACTGAAATTATGGACACACCGCAGCAGATACGACTGCAAAACTTCTGACTTAAAAACCGCTTTAACAACCATTTATAAGTTATAAGAAAGTGCAAACAGAACTTGCGCTCTTAATGCAATTACGATACTGGACTTTAGTCGAGGTCTGTTACCTTCCGCGGTCTGTTCCGAACCACGGAGATATTCGTTACAATATAGCGAAGACGTTTAGAGGAGCGATTGATCATGAATTACGAGCATAAAGTACGGAGGGAGATCGCCGACTGGGAACACCAGATGTTCAAACCGCCGGGCTGGCTGGAAAAAACATCGAAAACCATCGGCAGCCGGATTAATCATTGGATTCCCCCGAAAGTGCACACCATCATCACGACCACCATACGATCGATTGTGCGTACGGCACTGTTCGGAGCAGAATATACGCCTAGCCGGCCGGTCCAGCGTACTCTGGAACTGGAAGCTGCCGATCAAGAAGCGAAAGAGTTGTTTGCTCTGTACCAAAAAATCGCGGTTGCCGAAGGAGCGGGTACCGGAGCCGGCGGCATCATGTTCAGCATGGTAGACTTTCCGGCTTTAATCGCGATCAAAATGAAATTTTTGTTCGAGCTGGCGCATGTTTACGGTTATGACACCAAACACTTCTCCGAGCGGGTATTCATCCTCAAGGTATTTCAAATGACGTTTTCGGGGCCCGAAAACCGTGCCAGACTGCTCGATTCCGTCAAGCGTTGGCATATTGAAAAGGAACAATGGCGCTCCGATACCGAATATGCCAGGAATATGGACTGGGAAACCTTTCAGATCGAGTATCGAGATGCCATGGATTTCCGGAAAATGCTGCAGATGGTGCCCGGGATCGGCGCTTTCGCAGGCGCATGGGCGAATTACACCATACTTGAGGAGCTGCGCCAATTCGCCATGAACGCTTACCGCGTGCGCAGATTGCACGATTTCGAGGGATTGGGTTAACCCTATCCTATACATCTAAGAAACATGAACGAAGCATACCACAAAAGCAGCTCATCCATAGGATAAGCTGCTTTTTGGTGTGTTTCCATTGTCATTACCACGCGCATATTTCCATTTCCGAAATGGCGAACCCCATCCCGAAATTCCGCTACTACTAAATTTTGGAAAACGGAATTATAATCTTTTTGTCATCGCATGGATTGACACTTACAGTCAGCCAACTATCAGCCAAAATAAAGGAGGGATGCCGTTTCAGTCCCAATTGCGAAGTTGTTTTAATCCTAAGTTCAAAGGAGGAATTTTGATGATGCAGAAGGGAATGCGTTACCTGTTGGTTCTGTCGCTGCTGCTGACCAGTTGGTCCGTTTTCGGTACGAGAGCCGAAGCTGCGGACTATACACAGGGCGTTGAATTATCCGGCGGCGCAGCCACCGTATGGTTCAAATCCGCCGTCAACACTAGCTGGGTCGATGTCCATTATCGAGTGAACGGCGGCGAACAGCAAAATTTCAGAATGTCTTACCATGCCGGAAAATCCCGATATGAGCAGGCCATCACAGGCATTGCCGCCGGCCACGTGATTACGTATTCGTTTACTTACAATAACGGGATCCCTGCCTATGACACCGGTGTATTTTCTCACACTGCCGGTTCCACGCCGCCTCCCTCTTCTTCCGGCTCCATATATGACATTCTTCCATCCACTATCCCCATGCCGCCAAACGGTGCCGTCTCGGTCAAGATCTTGAACGGGACCCATGGCGCTTATACCGACCAGCAAATATACTGGGGCGTTCTCGGCATCAATCCCGTCAACAACCAGTGGAGCTATTTGGACCTTAACGGCAATCTGATCCCGATCTCCAGCGCCTTGAATGATGCGCCAGGACATTTAACCAAGAACGGCATCAACTACGCCAACATTTATCATAAGGTCAGCGATGCTTCTTGGGTCACATTGCCCCAGATCACATCGGGCCGAATGTTCCTTAGCGTCGGCACTCCTCTGTACTTGAAGACCTTTAACGATGGATTCGCCGGCCCCGATCTGAACAATCCGACCGACCCGAACCGCGATATTTATTTTGATTTCGTTGAATTCACGATTGACGCCGCCGGCTACCACGGCAATACGACACGCGTCGATGGATTCGGTTTCCCCCTTCAGCATCGTCTGGTCAATAAATCCGGCTCCTTCGACCAGACTGTAGGCGAGCTGGAATCCGAAACCCGAAACGGTATCTTCGCCAAATTCCAGGCGGAAGTTCCTGCCGCCTTCATATCGTTGGCCACGATTCAAGCACCGTATCGCATTGTCGCGCCGATTCACGGTTCTTTTGCCCAGGGTGGCGCGAATGGCAACTATTTCGGCGGGTACGCTCCATACAGCACGCAGGATATTTTCCGGTGCGACGGCGCTTTAACGGATGCGGCAACTTGTGCCGCCATTCAACGTCATGTATACACGGCCAACGACTGGAATGACGTTTCGAATTACTATCAAGCCGCCCCGGCCAATTATTACGCAAAATTCTGGCACGACCACAGCATTAACCGCTTGGCCTACGGTTTTCCGTATGACGATGTCAACGGCCAGGCCGCTTACCTTGAAGTTGGCGACCCGAAAGGCCTGATCATCCGTATCGGGTGGTAAATCTCCCATGATACCTGAGTGACTGATATTGCAAATTGTCTACTCGCTTTATTTATCATCTTTAGCCCAAAAAAGCCGCGATTTTGGCGGCTTTTCATGCGTTTTAGGGGGCCTCATAGTTTTTTAACGGCATACCTACATACTCGCGGAAGGAGGCGATCCGCTCTCCCTCGAACTCGAAGACGATGGCAAGCTCATTACTAAAAGACCGGCCATTCAACAAACCTTCTGAGCGAAATACCACCATCCCGTGATCCGCATTCTCAATCAAGACGAGCGGAATCAGCTGCATCTGAAATACGGAACGCTCGAACCTGACCAATTCCTCGAACCGCTCTTTGCCTTGCTGCTTGTGATCCCACCCATCTAGCGGGAGCGGAACAAAGAAATGAAAACCATCTGTAACCTTATCAAGAAAATCCGCTGTATGCCCTGTTTCTAATGCCTGCTTAAAAGCTTCAAAACTTTCAGTTGTTCGGGTTGATACGGATTCTACAGATTTTTTCATGTAGGCTTCCTCCTTATGGTTTAAATGACAGCTCCATTCATGGAGCTGTCGATCATTCGCCTTTGTTTACGCTTTCCAAGCTTTGATTAGCGCGTCTGAACCTTTAGCTGGCTTGATATCGTTCCGAGGTGAATGGCTTCGTGAAGCAGCGCGAAGTTGAACAGCTCCCCGGCCGTACTGAATTGGAACGGTCCCATGACGTACGGAGTTGAAAGCTTCTCGTCCAGCATATCCGAATTCAGCACAGATAGGCGTGAAAGCTGAGCTGTTAACATCTCGACCAGCTCTTTTTTCGATGGAGGAGCCACCTTCCATTCCGAGGGCTTGGTCCCGGAGTTAAACAGTAAAGCATACGAGTCCGGTATGGCTGATGGGGAACCAAAGCTCAGGGTAGTATACGTATCCATCCAATAAATGATATGGCCGACATTCCAACGGATGGTGTTGTTAAATCCTGAAGTTTGTATGTCGAACCGCTCCTCCGGTATAGCCTGCACCTGCTGCAGCACCACTTGACGTCCAATCTTCGCCGTATTGATTATCGCTTCGGACATGTTCATTTCCTCCTTTGTCATAAAAAACGTTTGTTATGCTCCCAAGTATAGGTCGCACGGAACGTTACATCAATGCAGTGGACATTACCGGAACGTTAAGTATAAGTTAACGATAATGAATTGACAGATCAGGAAGATAACGCCACAATATTCGTGAAACATCCATTCAAGGATGCAAGGGAAGGCAAGGTGTGCAGGATGGAGTTAAAACAACTGCAATATTTTATGGCTATATGCGAAGAGCTTCACTTCTCGAGAGCAGCAGAAAAAATGGGAGTCAGTGCTCCCAACGTAAGCCAACAGATCAGGAGATTGGAAGAGGAATTAGGGGTTCTGTTGTTTGATCGCGTGGGAAAAACCATTATTCTTACGGACGCTGGAGCGATTCTTCATGAACATGCTGCCGCCGTGTTCGGGCATCTGCAGCAAGCGGGCGATGCCATTGCCGATCTGAAGCAGATGCAAGGTGGATCGCTATCGATCGGGGTCTTGCCCGGTGACGCGGATCTCATGTTTAATGCCTTGCTGCTGGATTTCCATCAGACCTATCCCACCATCTCGCTGTCCCTTCTGGAAACCATGAAGGTAACGGAACAAGTTTTGGACCGAAGCATCGATATCGGCGTAACCATCGGACCCGTTATCGATGAACGTCTCACTTCAATTCCCCTGTTTCACGAGGAATTCTCATTGGCTGTGCATAGGGACGATCCTCTTGCCGGGGAGAACTTCATCCCCTTGAACAGGCTGCGCTCCATGAATATGGTCATGTTTCCACCCGATCATCAATGCCGCAAGCTGATCGACCGCTTCTGCATGGACAACGGCTTTGCAGTGCAGCCTCATATGTTGACAACAACATTATCCTCCCTCCTCCAGATGGTACAGAGCGGAGTTGGCGCGTGCGTTCTGCCGCGACTTTTACTGGATAATCTTCGGAATACAGAAATCAAAGTCGTGCATCTAAGGAATCCTACGCCTTCTCAGGACATTTGTCTGATCTACCGCAGCGACAGATTTATGGGATATGCCATGCGCACATTCATCAAAAATTTGAGGGCTTACATCGAGGCAGCCATCCGTCATTCGAAGTCTTCATAGATAGGGATCTTTCCGTTTTCAGTTGTTCATATGCTGGATAAGAAATCAAAAAGCCTGAGTTATCAGGCTTTTCTTAACGAATAAATACAGCATTTTTGTGTCAAATGCTGCCCCTAAAATTAAACTCACTAACTTTTTCAAATTATTTGCTGAGCAATCTCCCATACATGCCCTGCCGGATCTGTGAAGGCAGCGGTTCGGACACCCCATGGCCGATCCATTGGACCGTTAAGCAGGGTAACGCCGCGTGTTTTCAATTCGCTGCATACTGCATCTACATCATCCAACCGGATAGTAAACTGGAACCGAGATCCGGATTCTCGGCTCGCGACTGTTCCAGGATGGATCAGACCGTGGGCTTCGGAGATATTCAGGAGGTTAATGCTCATATTTCCGAAATTGAACACCGCAGAAACATCGTCCTCATAAACAGCGGAAAAACCAAAGACTTCTTGATAGAACACCTTCACATTGTGCAAATCCTCCACAAACAATGTAATTACATCAACATTCAACGACCCTAAAGACCTCATACATACACCCCTTCACACTCAAATCAACTCATATTCATCATAATAGAATTAAGGAATTGATATTTCTTTTTATTTGCTATGTCATTCCTATGAATATCTCATTGTTTCTTCATATCATATAAATTTCACTTGCGGCATTTTGTTAAGTTGCTCTTTTATAACGCGAGCTATGGTTTGGACTCCGATTACGATGTGCTCCTCCTCTACCTGCGAAACGCTTAAGCGAATCACCGAATCCTGGGCAAACTCGGGAAGATACATTTTTCGGGCATCGTCTACGTATACGTTTTCCTTCTTCAAATCCTCAATCAACATCCCGGCCTTAAGCAGACCAGGTAACCGGATCGTTGAATAGAATCCCGATTGAGAAACCGAATATGCGGCGCTTGACGGCAGCTTCTCTTGATAAGCCTTTTGCAATAAGGCCGCTTTCCTGCTGTAGATGGATCTCATGCGCTGGATATGAGCCTTGAACATGCCGCTCTTCAAGTAAATTTCCAAAGCCCCTTGCATAAGGACCGGGGTATGGAGATCGGTAGCGAATTTGGCGCTAAGGAATGATTCACGCAGGAAGTTCGGAATAACAGCAAGCCCCAATCTTAAGCCGGGCAGCATTACTTTGGAAAAGCTTTTGATATATATGACCCTTCCGGATGGATCGTAAGCAAACATCGGATCCTGGTTCTTGTCAGGATCGAGATCGCCTAGATAATCGTCCTCGATAATGTAAACGTCGTATTTTTGGGCCAGCTCCACGATTTTTCGTCGTTCCTTATTGGAATAGCTGCAGCCTGTCGGGTTATGAAACCTGGTCACGGTGTAGAAACATTTAATGTCGTTGCATTTGAACAGATGCTCCAGCCGTTCCATGTCGATTCCTCTCTCCTTTATTTCGATTCCGTAAGTCGTGGCCTGCTGAACCTTGATCGACTCGATCATACTGACATGAGTAGGCTGTTCTACGCAGATATTTTTTTTGCCATTAGGAAAGGGAAGCGAAATCAATAGATGAATCGCTTGCTGTGACCCGGATACCACGCAGATTCGGTCAGGAACCGTAAACACTTGCAGTTCTCGCAGATGCCGGGCCAGCTCCTCTCTTAACGAAGGCAGCCCTTGGATCTCCGAATAGGTAAACATCTCCTCTTTATAACCTTCGATAGCTTGATTGATGCAGTGCTGAAAGTCCCGGTAAGGCATGGCATTCTTGTCGGGGCCAGCTGACAGAAAATCTATGACTCCCGTGTTAGCTGAACCTGAATGTCCGGAAGGCACCCGCTCTACAACATAGTAACCGCTTTTCGAGACGGAATAGATTTTATGTTTTTTTTCCAATTCTGAATATGCTTTGATGATGGTATTCACACTGCAGTCGAACTGCTTGGCTAACGCCCGTATGGATGGCAGCCTCTTCCCGGGTTTCAACCCTCCATTATCGATTTGCTGCTCGATGCTCTTCATGACCTCGGCATAGATCATATGGCCTCCTCTTCCTCTCCTCAATCTGTATAGGTACAAACGTTAAATAATCAGATTTACTTGCGGCACCTGTAACCATAGACTAATAGTATCAAAATGCATTTGATATGGGGAATTTGTTCTGTTCGATGGCCATCGAGACCATTCCCGAAATAAGATGTTCTAGGAGTGATGCAGCCATGTTACAGATGAATAAGAAAAACCGCCTATCCGCTTTTATCTTTATATTTCTTGCAGTCGTTTGCTTGTTCGCATACTCGCCAAGTGCCGATGCAAAGCCAAGCTCCCATGGGCTTGTACTGGAACAAATCTTCCGGAAGTCCCACGCGACACTGGTCCTCAAGAATTTGAAGACCGATCAAGTATACACATTCAATTCTGAAAGAAGTAAACAGCGGTTTACTCCGGAATCCAGCTTTAAAGTGGCAAATGCCCTCATCGGTTTGGAAGTCAAGGCTGTTGCTGACGAATACGAAGTCAAAAGATGGGACGGTATCGTAAGAGAGTTTCCGGTTTGGAATCGGGATCACTCACTCGCTTCGGCTATGAGAGAATCAGCGATTTGGTATTACCAGGCGATGGCTCGCGATATCGGCCAAGAGCTGATGCAGAAATACGTGAATCGAATCCATTATGGTAATCGCGACATAACCGGAGGCATCGATACATTCTGGCTGAACAGCAGTTTGAAGATCTCTGCCGTAGAACAAGCGGAATTTATCGAAAAGCTCGTTGAAGAGAATTTGCCCTTTCAGAAGAAAACGATGAAAACGGTCAAGCGGATGATGATCGACGATGAACAGGATGAATATACAATTCATGGAAAAACCGGTTCGAGGCTGTCCGATATGGGGCTTGGCTGGTATGTCGGATATGTCGAAACGGAGAAAGAGACCTGGGTGTTCGCAACGAATGCAGCCGGCAGCGGTACATTCGCGAAGCAATTAACGCTGACAACATTGGAGAAGATGAAGATCTTGAATAATTAATAAAGAATTTGCGTCCCATCTGATTGATTACCTTACAACTTTAGAGATACAGAATAAAGATTGGAGATTCATGCTACCGGACATAATATAGTAATAGGGTCCTGACGAATAGATCGTCAGGACCCTGTATTTGTTTTAAGATTTCGAGCAGTATGACAAGATCATTGCTCAGCCTTCTATGGCTGAGCAATGAATGCTTGGACGGCAGCGGCCAATCCATGTAAATCATCGATTAGCGGGGAGTGCCCTGCATCCAAGGATACATACTGAACTGGCTTTCCATGACTTGCAAAGTCTTCTTTGATTTCTTCCGTCATCTGCTGCGTGGTAATCAAATCCTTAACGCCCCAAATGACGAGGACCGGACATTGAATACGCTCCAACTCTCCTGTTCCATCCGCGAGTCCGTTGGATACGGAACTGATATTGAATCGGTTTGCGGCATCGGCAGCATCCACCATGTTACGCTGCTTCATGCAGGCATCGATGTACTTCACACGGGTGGCAGCATCAGACTCACGTTCATGAAACAAAAGGTAGTCCATCGCCTGAGCAAAGTAAGCCCGGTCCTGCCTCTGATTTGCTTGAAACGTCATGGCAAGTCCTGGGTCCTTGACTATTTCCTCTTTAGTCTTCAGACGATCTCCATCGGAATTCACGGCTGCATAACCTCTAGTCGAGATAGAGGCAAGCAGAATCAACTTTCGTACGCGATCTGGATAATCTGCCGCAAACTGCATGGCGATGCCTCCACCATTCGACCAGCCCATAATCATAACATGGCGCAGACCAAGCTGTTCTACGAATTGATGCAGATCCGAGGAAAAGTCTTTCATGTCACCGATGGGATTCTGATAGCTGGACTCGCCGTAACCACGCAAGTCTACAGCGATGAAGCGTTGGGTCATATCGGCATGCGTCAACAAGGGTTCCCACAGCTCCGAAGAAGCCATATTCCCGTGAATCAACAGCATGCAGGGTTCCGTACCTGTTCTTTCTCTATAACTCAGCGTTTCTCCATTAGGTAACAAAGCAGTTTTCACTTCAAGTGTCATGATGCCATCCCCTCCTTACAAATCCCCTAGTTTATTCACGAATTTAACCGATAAAATGACGCTTGCCACACCCAATACGCTGAAAATGGCATATAAAAAGTCAGGATGCAGCGTAATCGGCAGCAATCCGAGAAAATTAGGGAACTGCATCAGGAAGACGGCGCAAATGACCGTAGGGATGACAGCTCTTTTCCATATCCCGAACCAAAATAGCGGAATCAATGAGGCAAGCGCGACAACGATGGAGTGTAAGGTCATTCGGATCGCATAATTCGCCAGGTCAGCTGCCGTCGGCGTTCCCGGGATGACATCCATCACTTGGTTGAGCGCATAAGTCGTAACACCGCCAAGTACGAAGGACACCAGCGTACCGAAGAAAACCGCCAACACAATGAACAGCACCTTGGCCATCACGAGCCTTTTTCGGCTGAGCGGATATCCGTATGAAAGAGCCATCGTCTTATTCTTATATTCTTCAATGAATACATGATTGATCAGGGACGCTCCGAACAATATAAACCCCATCTGAATGGGTATCATCAGTTCCAGAGCGGCAGCATAACTTTCTCCAAAACGAATCATCGGCATATCGGCAAAAACGACCTTGAGAAAAAATACCGGCAAGAACATAAGAATGATCCAATACGTAATCGCTTCACCGATCACTTTCTTACGATCCAGCTTCTTCCATTCCAGCTCGATTAATTTCAACATATCGGATTCATTCCTTTCCCTGAATTTGATGATAGAAATAGTCTTCCAATGTACTGTTATATTTTTGGATCTCCTCGATTTCAATTTCATGCGCAATCAGCAGTTTGGTAATTTGACTGGTCGATACGTCCTTATCATAGACTCGGATTCGCTGATCTTGTACGATTTTGATATTGGATATACGAAGCTCATGCTCAAGTAAAAAGGCGGCTTTCTGCACATTCGAGGTCATAAGTTCAATATAATCGGTACGCTGCTTTCGAATATCGGACAACGTGACTTCGTCGACCAATTGACCGCGTTGAATGACGCCGATCCTATCGGCAACCTGCTCAATTTCCCCTAAGATATGGCTGGACAGGACAAATGTAATCCCATATTCCTGGTTCAGTGTTCGGATCAAATCCCTCATGTTTTTAATGCCGATCGGATCCAGTCCGTTCGTGGGTTCATCCAGCACGATCAATTCCGGCTTGGTGATGGCGGCCCTGGCGATGCCAAGACGCTGCTTCATGCCGAGCGAGAAATCCTTCACTTTTTTATCTTCGATTCCTTCCAATTGGACCAGGTCCAGGGCTTGATGTATGGCTCTCTTATCATAATAGCCCAAGTATTCGCAATGAATTTGGAGATTCTCCATGGCCGTCATGTGCTCGAAGAATATCGGGTATTCAATAATGCTCCCGACCCGCTTGAGGCCTTCTTTGGAGGTTTCTGAAAAATTCTTGCCAAACAGCATGATCGCGCCGGAGGTCGGAAGAATGAGTCCCGTCAGCATTTTCATGATGGTTGTTTTACCCGCGCCGTTTGGACCCAGCAAGCCATAAATCTCACCCTTTCTCACATTGAGATTGACACGCGATACAATGGACATCCCTTTTATGGTTTTGCTCAGATCCGAAGTTTGAATGACGTAATTCACGAAGACCACCACCGTGTTCACAATTTGATTTCCTTTGTTATCTTTATCATAGACCTGAAAATGGACTTATTCCTTTCCCGTTCCTTACATGTTTCTTAAGAATGAATCGAAACGTGCGGCTGAAATAAAAAAGAGACGTTGAACAAGAGGACAACATCTCATGGATTAAGATTAGTAGGTTAATTGCTTAAATTTGCATGTGAAAATGGTCTTTTTGTCAGCCTTCGAGCTGCTTAGACTGATCCGTCCGTTCATTTCTTCCGTTAGGCGTTTGGAGATACTGAGTCCCAGCCCGCTTCCTTGAAATTGCGGATTCCGGGCATCGTCCAGAGTATAGAGCCTTTCGAATATGCGTTCCTGATGAACCTCAGCGATCCCTTTGCCCCGGTCCCACACGTCTACGGCCACGTATTCTCCTTCTTCCCGAACCGTCACCCCGAACACGCCTCCGTCGCTTCCATAGCGGATGGAATTCGATATGAGGTTGCTCAATATTCGATGCAGCGCATCCTTGTTGCCAAGGAAATAAAAGGGCAGCTCCGGAATGTCGATCTCAACTCGAAGATTTCTCGAAACCAGCAGGTCGTAAAACTCAAGAACACTGTTCCGGCAAACCTCGCTCAATGATATTTTGCTAAGCGGAATATCATAATCCTCCGACTCGATTTTGACAAGGTCGAAGAATTGATTAAGCAAGGCGATCAGACTGTTTACTTTTTCATTCAAACGTTGAATGACTTGCTCCTCGTCTTGCGCGGTCAACGTATTCTTCTGATTCAGTTTTTCCGTGTAGCCGAGAATGACCGTCAGCGGCGTCTTCAAATCATGGGACATGTTTGAGATCATTTTCTTTTGGCTGTCCTTCGTTCTGGCATAATCCGCAAATACCTTCTGTTTGTTATCCAGCAGACGGTTAATCTGTGTGAGCAGCTGCCTGACGGCATCGTCGCCCGTGGGCACCAACACTTTCTCGGCTGTGTCCTGGTCCAGAATATCGGAGATTTTATTCGCTATCTCGAGGATGCTTTGATTTTGTTTCTTCTTTGAAACAAATAGCCATGCGATGATTGCAACCAATAGCGCAATGATGACGGATAAAAGAAGGACCATGTGCTAATCCCCCATTTTATATCCGATTCCCCAAATCGTCCGAATGTATTGCGGACCTGACGGATCCTCTTCGATTTTTTCCCGGAGTCTCCGAATATGTACATTAATCACGTTCTCATTCCCATAATAATCTTCTTCCCAGATGAGCTGATAGATTTGCTCCTTGGTGAATACCCTGCTGTGATTGGTTAGGAGCAGCTTCAAAATATGGAATTCCTTCGCGGTGAGCGGCACGCTTTTCCCTTTGACTTTTACGGAGAACGAATGCAAGTCCAGGACGAGATCCTTAAATGCAATGACGGGGGGTTCGGCAGGTTTGCTTTCCGTTTCCGCGTATAACGTTGCCCTCCGAATGGCAGCTTGAACCCTGGCTGTTAATTCGATCATGGAGAAAGGCTTGCTTATATAATCATCCGCGCCAAACCCAAGGCCCATGGCCTTGTCGAGGTCGCTGCCTTTCGCAGAAATAATCAAAACAGGAACTTTGCTGGTCTCTCGGATATGTTTGAGCAGCTCCATGCCGTTTACCTTAGGGAGCATCAAATCGAGCAAGATCAGATCGAACTTCTCTTTTTGAAAAAGCGCGAGTGCTTCCTCGCCGTCGCGTGCAGATGCAACGCTGTAATGATCCTGTTTCAGCTGGCTTTCAATCAACTGATTGATGTCGTTGTCGTCTTCAACGAGCAGAATGCGTTTTTGCATATCCTATGTCCTCCTGAGCATGCTCTGATCCATTCCACGGTTCCGATCCGGAACAGTAGTTTTTTCGATTTTAACACAAATTGGCATAATCTAGGGATCAATATGGATGAGGCAATTACAGAAAAATCTTTCGCAGCAATCGGGTGCGGCTTCATCGGTGAAACAAAAAAATCCGCGGATTCCGCGGATTTATAATGCATGTATGTCATGTATGTTGATAAATCGCCGCTGTTTTTGTTATCTCCACCAAACGACAGCATGATCAGGCCCCGTTGAATATTCCGATGGAGCTATTACTAACGACTCCCCAATTAGAGGAGTAAGTATGTGCACGTGCTTTTGTTTAGCAGCCGTAGTCACGCGTTCGATTGGTTCATTCCAGTCATGCAAGGCCAACGTGAACCCTGCCCAATGGATCGGAATCAACAATTGCCCTTTCACGTCCAGATGAGCCTGCACCGTCTCTTCAGGCATCATATGAATGTTCGCCCAACGCTTGTCATATTGACCGCATTCCATGAGCGTCACATCAAATGGTCCGTATTTTTCACCGATCTCTTGAAAATGAGGACCATACCCGCTATCCCCGCTGAAATACACTCGGCTCTTGTTGCTGATAATGACCCAAGACGACCACAAGGTCGAATCGCGGTCAAACAGGCTTCGCCCTGAAAAGTGTCTCGCTGGCGTGCAGATGAGTTGTAGACCGTCCAACCCGGATGCATCCCACCAATTATGTTCGGTAATACTCGATTTTGGGATCCCCCAGCGCTCCAAGTGACCACCAAGGCCAAGCGGCACATAAAAATGCTTAACCTTCTTCTTTAGCTTCTGGATGGAACTGAAATCCAGATGATCATAATGATCATGAGACAAAACGACGGCGTCAATGGGAGGAAGCTTGTCCAGATCAATAGGAATATCCCTGCTATAACGTTGATTCCCAAAAACAGGGATTGGGGATGGCGACGTTCCTAACATAGGGTCGAACAGCAGCGTTTTCCCCTCGATTTCCAGCATGAATGCCGAATGTCCAAACCACGTCACACGTGTTAGGGCTTGTTGTTGTATACTTGCGGGATCTACTCGCTTAATCGGTAATGGAGAAGTCGGCTTCCGATTGGGATTACGTTTCATGTAATCGCGTAATAGTGACTTGAAGTCCGCTGCTCCCATCCTCATGGAGGTATGGATTGGATTCACAAAACGTTTGCGGTCAAAATTCGGGAGATTGCGAAATTCGTTTCGTTTCTCCCTAGATACTCTTTGGCCGAATGGCGGATAATATCTCAGAAACAATGCAATGGATAAAATTAAAGCTGCGCATATCAGGAAAATGGTCATAAGGTTCTACCTCGATTTGTCCAATCCGGTGTAAGAAAAGAATCGGATTACATTAATTTTAATGCTACTTCTTACGTTTAAGCTTTCACTGCATCCCAGCTCATAACTATAGCTGCTTCCAATTCCCGATTACCCAATCGGGCTCCGTTCTTCAGATGTGATTTCGCCAATTCGGCTACGGGTAAGATCGAATATACGATCAACATATCCACATCTTCCGCTTTCAATATGTTCTGCTTCTTTCCCGTTTCAAACATCTCGAAAATAGGCTGGAATAGGCTTGCGGTATCGTCCAAACACCATTTCTGGGGTAATGGAGAATCCTTGATTTGCTCTAAAAATAAAAAATAGTCTTTGTGCGTATGTATAAACTCAACATACTTGCGGATGATCGATTCAAAGCGTTCTTTAACGGATCGCGTATCAACGAATCCCTGTAACATGCTCTTACTCATTTTGCCCTTCACTTTTAAGTAAGTTTTAAGCAGCAGATCCTCCTTATTCTCATGATAAATATAGATCGTTGCAGCCGATACATTAGCTTTTTTAGCTATTTTGGAAATCGACGTTTCCGCAAAACCAATCTCATTCACTAATTGAATTGTTGCATCAAAAATGGCTTCCACTTTGTTATCATCTCTATGTCTCATGAAACTATAATAAACGATCATTTATTTATAATCAAGAAACCAGGTCAACAGTATTCTAAACGCTAAGAAAACCGGGTCGGGAACCCTCCCGAAACCCGGTTTTGTATAAGTTAGTCTGCCTGCTTCCTGAGCGCATTTTCTTTTGTCATGATGGTCTGTTCATATCTTGCGATTTTATCGTTCAGACGCGTCAGTGTGTTTGTCATTTCTTCGATCTTCTCCCCAAGTCGATTACGCTGTTCCATCAACAATCCCTTTCGCGTTTCGAGTGTGTCGTCCCCTTGTTGAAAAAGCGAAACATACTCGATCAGCACCTCGACCGGAAGCCCCGCGCTTTGACGCATGCATTTAACAAAATCGACCCACTTGATGTCTTCCACCGTGTAATCCCTGATACCGTTTTTGTTCCGGTTTACAGGAGGAATCAACCCAATGCGCTCATAATAGCGCAGGGTATCCTGGGAAAGCCCGAACCTTTCGCTGATTTCTTTAATCGTCACCGCCATGTCTTGATTCACCTACTTTTAGTTCAATACCTTTTCCTGAATTAGTCAGTTGTTAAAGCTATAAGGCACCCACAACCCGGTGAGGTATGTACGGCTCTTCCAGGGAAGCCATCTCCTCCGGCGTGAGTTTGACCGTAAGCGCGGCTGCGGCATCCTCCAGGTGAGATATTTTGGTCGCGCCGACAATGGGAGCCGTGATCGGTTCTTTCTGCAGCAGCCAGGCGAGCGCAACTTGAACACGGGGAATGCCACGCTCTTCCGCAATGCCTGCAAGCCGTTCCACAATGGCCCGATCGGCATCCGCCGTGGCATCATACTTGGCTTTCTGAGTCATGTCGGTTTCGGAGCGATGCGTCGTCTCTGACCAATCGCGCGTCAATCGTCCCGATGCGAGAGGGCTGTACGGGATCACGCCGATTTTTTCGGATTTGCACAGCGGCAGCATTTCGCGCTCTTCTTCGCGGTAAATGAGGTTGTAATGGTTCTGCATCGAAACGAACCGGGTCCAGCCATTCTTTTCAGCGGTATGCTGGGCTTTGAGAAACTGCCAAGCATACATGGCTGAAGCTCCGATGTAGCGAACCTTTCCGGCTTTCACCACATCATGAAGGGCCTCCATCGTTTCTTCGATAGGCGTATCATAATCCCATCGATGAATCTGGTACAGATCAACATAATCGGTACCCAGCCGCTTGAGGCTCTTGTCGATTTCGCTCATGATTGCCTTCCGGGACAGTCCCATCCCATTGGGGCCCTCGTGCATACGGAAATGAACCTTTGTCGCCAGGACGATTTCGTCGCGATTCGCATATTCTTTCAAGGCGCGGCCGACAATTTCCTCGCTTGTACCGTCCGAGTAGACATTCGCCGTATCAAAGAAATTGATGCCAAGCTCCAATGCCTTTTTAATAATAGGACGGCTGCTCTCTTCATTCAACACCCATTGATGCATCCAGCGCTCGGCTACGCCAAATCCCATGCATCCAAGACAGATCCGGGATACGTCGAGACCGGTGCTCCCTAGTTTCACATACTCCATAATTATCCCTCCTCTGACTTAAGTCTATCACTTGGAGTTAACTCTAAGTCAATACGCAATAAACGCTCATGATGCTCCCCTTGACTCTAAACCACATAAACAAAAGAAACACCGTATTAATCACGGAGTTTCCTTTGCATGATTGTGTATTGCTAGCTTACGAATCGCTTTGAACCGTAGATAACGAAACGAGGACAGGACTGGCAAAATCCGAAGCCTCCTCGCCTTTTGGATTGTGAAGACGGCCCCCTACGTCAGAAACATGCGGACATTTAAAAGGTGAAGAATCAACGAAAAGAAGCTCCGCCTTTTTCACAAGGGGAGCTTCTTACGGGTTAGTCTGCAACGTCGGGTTCGCGTTAGAAAGAGATGGATTTTTCGTTTTTATCCTGACCTTGCCATAGCATAACCGGGATCAGAAGCAGGGCGAGTATGCTCCCGGCAAATGAAAGTGTGGCATAACTGGAATGAGCAACCACCATACCTGAAAGGGCACCACCTGATGCCCCCGCAAGGGCAATCAATACGTCAACAGACCCTTGCACTTTCGCACGGTTTGTTGAGGTTGTTGCATCTACGATCAATGCCGTTCCGCTGATCAAGCCAAAATTCCATCCCAACCCTAGAAGAGATAGGGCGACAATCAATACGGTCATGGAATCAGCCGGTGCTATGGCGGCAATGACCCCTGCAAGCAGAAGCGTAACTCCAGAAGCCATAGCCATTGCCTTACGTCCGACTTTATCGACCAGGATACCGGTAATGAGGGATGGAAGATACATCGATCCGATATGAAAACCAATGACAAGACCCACTTCGCTTAGTCCATGACCATGATGTCTCATATGTACGGGCGTCATAGTCATAATTGCTACCATGATAATTTGCGTTAAGATCATAACCACAGCGCCGATTGCGATTCCACGCTTTCCTGATCCTGCAGTACCCATTTCTTTTGCCGAAGAGGCATGCTTATCCGATTTTCCCTGCACTGCTATAGCATTTGCTACCAACAAAGGATCGGGACGTAGAAAAATAAGCAAAACGATGCCCGCAAGGATATATGCCGCAGCTGCCAATAAAAAGGGCCCGGCCAAACTCGGTATCCCCACCGACAGGGCGAAATCGCCAGTGACATTCACTAGATTCGGGCCTGCTACTGCACCAAAGGTAGTGAATACCATGGCCGTACTAGCTGCGGTTGCTCGTTGCTTAGAATTAGCCAGGTCCGTCCCGGCATAACGTGCCTGCAAATTCGTTGCGGTGCCTGCGCCATATATCAATAATGAGATTAAGAGCAGAGTCAGGCTATTCAACATGGCTGCTAATACGACTCCAATCGCTCCTATGCCTCCCGTCAGAAAACCGAGTCCCAATCCCAAACTGCGTCCATATCGTTGGGAAAGACGGCCAACCAGCAAGGCCGCACCAGCTGAGCCTAACGTAAACAGTGCCGTTGGTATACCCGTAAAGTTGTCGGTTCCCAGCATATCCTGAGCCAAAAGCGCCCCTACGGTAATGCCTGCCGCAAGACCAGCGCCCCCGAAAATTTGTGAAACAACAACGATGTTTAGTGTCCGCCGGTACAATTTACGTTGTTTTTCGGGTGAATCCACATAGCCTTGCAGCGAAGCCGGCAGCTTCGTCATATCTTTTTTCGAATACATTCAAATGACATCCTTCCGTAGAAATGCGATATGAAGTTGCCCCTCTGATTACCTTGAATCGAGGCCGGTTCCACAGACCTTAAGCTTTCCAATTCGTCGTCGTATACCTTCATGATTGAGTGAATTGATAAATTAAAGGAAGCTTGTTTCACGAAATGGCCTGCTCTTCGCTGTTTCGCTTATTCGTAAATTCTTCCCAGTCCTGAACCCTCTTGCTTAAGCGAGCCGCATCGATTCCTTTGGACTTTAGTATCTCGATGGCTTTGACAGACATTAAACAGTGAGGACCTCGGCAATAGGCTACGACTTTGGCCTTCTCAGGCAATACATGCAGCTGTTCGGCCAGCTCTTCTATAGGTATCGAGATAGCGCCAGGAATATGAGCAGCTTCATATTCGTCCTGTGGACGAACATCGATCAGCGTCACTTCCCCTGCTTCCATGCGGCTCATGAGTTCTTCAAACGATACTTCTTCTATTTCCGATAGCTGACCCAGGAATTCGTTTTTAATATGCTGGACTTCAATTAGTTGTTTTTCAGATAAACCATACAGAGAGTCTAAAAAGTGCAAGACTGCAGGATCAGCGATTTCATAAATAACGAAATTCCCTCGTTTCTTATAATCGACTAGTTTGGCATGATGGAGGGTCTGCAAGTGTTGAGAGACATTCGCTATAGACATGGATGTAATTTTCGATATAGCTTCTACGGATTTTGGTCCTTGTGTCAAAACATCCAGAATTTCTAAACGTTTTGGACTGGAAAGGCATTTTCCAATTCGTGTAAATTCCCTGTATAATTCGTCTTTAAGCTCTCTTTCGTTCATGGATTCAACACTCCTGCAATAAACTATTCAATTGATATATTGAATAGTTTAAGTGGCATTCTGGTTTGCGTCAATATTCTAATAATAAAAAAACAGGCTGCCGGTTGGATGAACCAGCAGCCTGTTACCTCGGCTTGTATTCTTGTTTGGAAGAACTCTGCGCTTAGCGCAGTGTTTAATCCCCAATATGTAAAAATAACTAATCGTTTAATCCCTTACCATTCAGGATATGCGGGATATATTTTTCAACCCTTGACTCTCGTGTTTTGGCTTGCTTGGGTGCAGAGAAATGCAGAATGTACGCTCTCTGCCGACCTGGCGTCAATGCTTCAAAAGCCGCTTTTAGGTTAGTCATTTCCTCGAACTTATTCTCCAGCTCTACAGGTATGGTGTAATCCGTATTCTTTTTAAAATTTACTTGCAGACCGGCTTTCTCCACTTCAATGGCTTCCGTAATATAGGCTCTCACGATCAGTTGCATTTCATCTATATCTTGAGCATTGGTAAACCGAATCTGGCGCGCGGCCTGAACGTTCTCCGTTTGCTGGATCAGGATCCCATGGGGATCTTTTAACAATGCGCCTTTGTGAAACAGAAGCGCACAATAATCCTTAAAACCGTGGATCAACACGATATTTTTATCGTCGAACGTGTAACAAGGATGCATCCACTTAAAATCCTCGGTCAGCCCGCAGTCCAGCGCAATTTCTCTCAATAGCCCGAACTCTTCTTTCCACTTTTTTAGCTTATTAAAATACGGATCAATCTTTGTATTCCTTTCACCTTTTGTCATCAAGGTGCCTCCTCTGCGTTTGGTGGTTCTGGCTTGCTCGTTTGCGGTTCGATATATCTGATCAGTACAATACGGATTCTAATATACTGGCACAAGCCCCTTTGATCTAAGTAACTCTAATTTCACTAGAGGTATACTTTTTTCATGTTCGCCATTTGTAACTTCCAAGCCCTCACGATCGACAAACACAATAAAGTCTTCAGTAAGGACGGAGTTGTCGGACCAGTTCGTTTCATTTACCGAATAGGCCACCTCCTGCCACAACTTCATACCTTCCTCCCACCAATCATCTGTATTATGCCAAAACATAATAAGATTTCTAAGTTTCTGAATTAGTTCTTGATCTGTAAGTTCTTTTTGGTACTTCACAGGATGCTCTCCCGAATTCCAGATGGTCTCATAGTCCTTTTTGTTATCCACTTGCTCATCTCGTATAATTTGCAAGCCAGGTTGGAAAATCGGTGAGTATACCGTATGAGCTTCATCATGTAGAAAGATGGCAAGAAAACAACAGCTTCTATCTTTTAATACTCGGGACACATTACCAATTATCTCTTTTAAAGCTGCTATTAGTCCTTTTTTAACTTCCTCTCGGAGAAGCGTCACCTCTTCAGCCAACATCTTCACATAAATTACACCTTTTGTGCCATCTAATACTCGACTGAGAATGCCTTTCTCATCATACTCAAAATAGGTTCGCACTAAGTGATCAAAATAACCTGAGTTATTTTCGTATTGAGGCTGATATACTTGAATCAACCGTTCACCCTCATATATGTAGTCTTCGTACTGTAATTTATCATTCCGAGCAGAGTATTCTATGTACCGCTTGATGAAACCATCGTATATCAAATATTCCTTTATAGAGTCCAATACTCCACGGACATATAATCTAGTGATGATTCGGTTGTCTTCGTAGACGGTATAAGCGTATCCATCAATTAATTCATCACAAGCTGAAATGCGAAGTCTATCTTGATTATCAAATTCATAATAAGTGTACGTCTCCTCTTCAGTAATTCCCCCTGGAACCGTACTTTGTCGCCCATACCAATATGGAGAAATATCATAACGTTTGCTTATGGTATATTCTCTCCTACAAATTGAAGACTCAGCCTCTTCTTTATAAAATTTATAATTATCTTGCGCTTCCTTACATAATTTCAAATAATATTCTTTATCAACCATTTTGGGCTCCTTTTTTACAATATGATTGACAAGCAATTCGACACAAAGCCAAATTTCACCTTTTTTGTCCTCTTGCCCTACAGTGATTATTTACAATCTTTTTTTGCTTGATTGTCATAAACAAAAAATAATCTTGGCCGACTTAAAGGCCAAGATTATTGACATACGAGCAATTCGGAAACGATTCACGATGAGCCGAGGCTGCATCGTCCCTTCGGCTCCGATCGGTTTTGTTTGCGTAAAGGGCAGGGTAGCTCCCTTACCTACTTCTACTGCTCTCATCGTGTTCTATATGGACAAATAGCCTGGTTAGAGAACAAATTATGTTGTTTTCTCATACAAACGCTCAGGCACTGCCTGCACGAACGGAGACCACTCGCCCGTCGCGTAAAGATGCAGGCGGTGCATGGCCCGCGTACAGGCCGTATAAAGAAGCTTGCGTTCATTTTCCCTGCCGTAGGCTTCGGACGAAGCATCATAGACTAAGACCGCATCGAACTCGATGCCCTTTGCCAGATATACGGGGATAACCATCACCCCGTTTTGATAGGTGACGGTCTCCTTCGTAATGAGCTGCAAGGCTTCGCATCCCTGCAACTGTAATGATTCCAATGCTTGCCGGCTTTCGGCCGCAGTCTTCGTAATGATGGCAATAGAGTCGATGCCTTCGGCTTTAAGTGCCGCGATGTCTTTCAGCAACTGCGCATCACGTCTCTCTCTGCCTTCAAACCTAGCAAGAACAGGCTTCGGTCCGCTCCTCTCAAAGGGTACGATGTCCGACTCATCGATAAGCAGTTCTTTCGTGAATTCCACGATCTCCCGTGTAGAACGATAACTGCGCACTAGACGAATCAAGCTTGTATCGGCTTCACCATAAAGCCGAAGCAGAGGCGAATCGTCCCCTTGCAGCTTTGTGGACTGCATGAAAATCGCCTGCCCGAAATCGCCGAGTACCGTCATGCGGGCACGAGGGAATAGTTTTTTGAGATACTCGTATTGAAACGGCGAGTAATCCTGTCCCTCATCGACGAAGATATGCCGAATCTCGGTGTTCGTCCGAACGCCTTCGATCAATTCTTTTAAATACAAATAAGGAGTCGCATCCTCATAGAATAATTCGAGCCGATCCAGCTTTTCTTTGGTTTGCCTGCAGATTTCAGGCCACATTGCAGGGACATCGGATTCCTTCGTTTTTTCCCGATATGCAGCTACATCGCCGAACAATTGGACGTATAAGCCATGGGCATCGATAAACGATAATTTCCTTACGGTTTGCCTCAGCGGTTTGAAGCTCTTCTTCACGATCCGCTGGCTGAGCAATTCCTCTTCCCTTCCGGCGAAGTCAAAGTCGCCTTCATCTCCCCGGCGTTTTTTGCTTTTTATCTCGTTCACTACGGCGTAGTGCTCGGCAATGTCAAAGACTTCCCGATCCTTGTGCAGCTCGCCGAACACTTCGGCATAGAGCTCCGTATCGAGGTAACTCAACTCCTCGACTACCCAGGACGCTTTAAGCTCCTTGCGTTCCAGTAGTGATAACTCCTTCATCAGCCATTTCTGTAGCTGCTCGACCCGATTGGCCAAGCTCAAGGAAGGGTCGTAGCTGTAAAATTGGGTCCTCATTTGCTCCGCCGTAATCAGATCACGCTCCCGGAATCGAATGCCTTTGAATAGCATCCCTTCCCGGCCCAGCCACTGCGCATAATTCTGCAAGGCTTTCATGAAAGACTCCGATGCCTTGTATTGAATTCCCTGAAGATGTGTCTCGTAATTCGGGGTTGATTGTGCGGTCAGCACATATTCGATCTGATCAAAGGGATCCTCCAGTCGCAAGGATGGACCCAGCCAGTATTCGAGATATTCCTGCAGCGTCGTCTGCTGCATGTTCTCCTCGCCGAGCTCGGGAAGAACAGAGGATACATAGCTATTAAAAATCGGATTCGGCGAGAAAAGAACGATCTGGTCAGCCTTCAGCGAATCGCGGTTTTTATACAGCAAGTACGCCACGCGCTGCAAGGCCGCAGAGGTCTTCCCGCTGCCGGCCGCGCCCTGTACGATCAGAAGCCGGCTGCGATCGTTTCGGATGATGGCGTTTTGCTCCCGCTGAATGGTGGATACGATGCTTTTCATCTGTGAATCTGCGCCTTTGGCAAGCATTTGCTGGAGCAGCTCGTCGCCGATCGTCAGGTTCGCATCAAACATATTTCGAATTTCACCATTGTGAATCTGATACTGCCGTTTCAGCTCCATCCTACCCGAAATCTGCCCCATCGGCGTGATGTATGAGGCCGCGCCTGGGGAGTGGTCGTAGTAAAGACTTGCGATGGGAGTACGCCAATCATACACCAGAAAGTTCATTCCATCTTCATCGATGAAGGATGATACGCCGATATAAATCTGCTCGCTCAGGTTCATGCCGTCTTCCAGAAAATCGACGCGCCCGAAATAGGGAGAAGGCAACAACTGATTGAAGTTCTTCCATTGCTGGGTCAGAAGCCGCTGCCGGCGTTCCCGTTCGGATAATATCGCGGCCTGTTGTTTGATCGTATAGAATGTTTCTTCGAATTCTTCATCCGTGCTTGTGTTCACCGTTACTTCTTCCCAGAATCGTCTGCGTATCTCAGCGGCCTGGTCGCTTAGCCCGGTAACCACAGGTTCCAACTCGCCAATCCTTGCTTTCAGCTTTTCCCTGACCTGTTCCAGCCGTTCTTGTTCTGTCTGCCATTCTTTTGCTTCCATGATGTTCTGACACACTCCCTTTACCATTTTATGGGGATAAAAAAGAGCATTGACAAATCAGAGGTCACTGGTGTACAATCAAATTAGGAATAGTAATGATAATGCCAGTTAACTTGATTTTTTTCAATTGCGCTATTGATTATAACATAGCGTCTTTTTCATGTTCAATTATTTTTTTATTGTCGCTTGGCTTATGGCCAAGCTTTTTTTATTTCTGCATATGATGAACTTCTCCGCTCTCCCTCATAAATCCTTGTCCCTTCGCGTATCCACTTCTCACCATCGGTCCATCCGTCCGTTTCATGGAGGGAATTTATTAGTACTTAACAAAAAAAGCAGCCGATTACGTGTCGGCTGCCTACTCAATATGGATCTATCGGATTTCTTGCAGTTCATTCACTTGCCTGTCACTAAGTTATTATCACTCCCGGTATACATTCGAACAATGCGATTAACCGGTTACGCGATTCACGATTTTCAGTACGGCATCCCTCGTTAATTTGCTTCCGCCAGCAGATATAAGATTTACTGTGGCATGAGCTAAAGATAATGGAATTTTGCAAAATTTCAATGCTGGACCATCCTTCAAATCGGCAATATAAGAATCGGCAATTTGTAAATTGCGGCGTGTGTATTGCTGCATCTCCTTAAATCCCCAACCATCCGGATAGAAGTCGACGCCACGATGAAGATCCTCTTCTCTATTGCGAAGGATATTTACCGCTTGTAGTCCTCTTCCGAAGGCAATTGCTTTGGTTGAATCAGACTGCGTCCCGTCATGCCAGAGCCAAAGCTCGGATAACAATTCTCCAACCATCCCAGCCACGCTATAGGTATATCTGTCCAAATCCTCTTCCGTATGGATATTCCACCCGCTTTGAACCCACTGCGCCATATGCAACGACATCTTGGCGATGTAGCGATATACGATTGGGGCACATGACGACGGACAAAGAAGCGCCCAGTCATCGATCTGCATCGTAACGGCCGGTAGTATTTCTTGGTAAGGTGAAAGCAAATGTTGTGTTCGGGTTACCATCGTATCCTCGGATTTGAATATATCATGAATGCCCAGCAGCAGTTTCACTTTCACTTCGTCCGTGAGTTCTTTATGGTCCTCGATTTCGTCAATTGCCCTCATGCATAGATAGGCAGATGTAACAGCCTCCTTTAATCCCAACTCCAAATAACTTATGGGAATATAAAAAGTCCGGCTCGTCTTCTTTAACATGATCATCGCTTCATTCAGGGTAACGTTACTAATGAGTATTCCCTCCAAGTATCAGACTCAGCTTTATATTAATTATTACTATGATAACATACATAGATATGGTTAAAGCAAATTTGCTAACGTCCATCGTTAAAACAAAAAAGCCGCGGTTTCCACGGCTTTTTATGCATGTTTAATCTTATCCTATCAAACAGGGCGACCATAGTAGGTTATCGGATTCCGTTCTTCTTGTCTTGTTATGCAAATAGCTCCAGGCCAAGAAAGAGCAGTAAACCGCTAACACTTGCATAAGCACTGAGGAAATGTTGTTTGGTATCCTTCATATAGCGTCTTTCTACAAGGGAACGGAACGCATGCAGAATTGCAACAACAAGAATAACATCCTGATGAGCCCACACTCTCCATTCCAATACATATCTCATAACGAAGATAGCAATGAGGGAAGCGACTACTAGGATGATCTCTCCAATCAAATGAAATCGATTGATATGCTTATATAGCAGTCCGTCTGACGTGGAGGAGACCTTCAGCTTTTTTTTGATCCAAACGTAGCCGCAAATGAAGATGATCGCATACAACATGAGTGTCATGAGGAACATTCATGAGGTCCCCCTTTCAAAAAGTAGCAGTCATTATCAGCTTAACATCTTCATGATAGGTTTTCCACAATTACATGATTATGGAATAAGCTTGATTTGTATTTTCTGAACATCAGATGTCGAAAAAAAACCGGCCATAATCCTGGCCGGTTCTTCCGCATGAAACTGTTAAGGCTTAGGTTTGATGTGCAAGATGTCCGTGATCCGGCGCTTTTTGATTCATGATCGGCACCATGACCAGTGAGCCAAGAAGGAATAATAGTCCTGCCCCGCTATAGATCGTGCTCAGTGTGAAGGCATCCTTTAACGCGCCGGCGAAAGACATCGAAATGACCATCATGCCAACGAACATCGGATTCAAAACCCCGTTCACCCGTCCGACGATGGAAGCATTGGACCATTTCAGAATCATCGTGCTGATCCCGATATGAATGCAAGGGAACACAAGCCCATTTAGAAATTGAACGGTCAGTGTCAACGGAATGCTCGTCGAATACCCGACAATTATCGTGCAGACGGCGCCAGACAGCATGCCTATGGCAAGAAGTAATTGCGGCGGTACCCGCTTCGCAAAGACGGCTACGATCCCGCCGCCGATCAGCATGGCTGCACCATTCACCATCAGCAGGTATTGCAGGAACTCCTCGCTCCTGCCCAGCCGCTCGGTTACGATAAACAGGTTGAGGGCTTGAGCAACGCCGACCGCAAGTCCTGCGAGAACAAACGCGAGTCCAAGCATTCGCAGCACCTGGCTTTGCCAAACATAGCGGAAGCCCTCAACGAAATCTTTACGGAACTGGCCTTTGGCGGCGATGGTCTGCGGCTTCATATTATCCTCGGGCAGACGAACAAGGACGAGTGCGGACAGCAGAAAAACCGCGCCCATGATCGCAATCGATGTTTCAAGGCCGAACGTGCTGTAAACGAAGGTACCAAGCATAGGGCCGAGCACCATGAAGATGGCCATCAGCGATTGGAATAACGCCATCCCTTGCTGCAGTTGTTCTTCAGCCACATGATACTTAAATAAACGCATGCTTGACGGCTGCGAGAATTGTGAAAGGATAGCCGAGATAAACGCAACGAGGTAGACGGAATGCCAAGAACCGTAATGTATGGTCAGAAGGACAACGAATACCGATACCGCGGATAACAAGTCGCACCAGATCATTGTTCGCTTAGGCCGCCAGCGGTCGGCAAATGTACCCCCGATGAACGAAAAAACAAAAATAGGAGCGAATTCTGCTACGCTGATTAACGAGATCGCATATGGATCATTATTCGTTCGATCCGCAACGTACAGGAGAATAGCAAAATTACGTACCCAGATCCCGATCTGCAGGAGCACGCTGGATAATAAAATCGTCTGCAGGAACCGATTGCGAAGCAGGCTTGGTGCTTGGGTGCTTTTATCGTGCCTAGTCAATCTTTTCTACCTCCAATTTGTCAATGAAAATGCATTTCTTGTGTAATGGAATGACTCTCCTTTCATGATCTAATTATACGGACCGCATCATCGTTCACCTCCTACTTAAGACTGAATTTTCACTTATGTAGCTCCGCTAAATTCCGTTCAATTACAGTTTCTTTTATATCCATTCTCTCCCTTGTATCTGTTCGGAATCGGGAATTATAATGATGGTACCACGCCAGTTCGTTGAATAAACTCCGTAAGCTTGCTTGCATCAACCGGCAGCTTCGGTGAATGGATGCCAACGGAATCCAGAAACTGAAACGGTGTGTATTGAATAAACCAACTGCAGCTTTTATTAAAAATTCACCCCAGGAGGCGTTGAACGTATGATTGAAATTACCACTGAACTTGTACGCCGGTTAATCCATAGTCAATTCCCCCAATGGAAGGATTTAACCATCAAACCAGTGGAAAAAAGCGGACACGATAATCGCACCTATCGGCTGGGTAACGATATGACCGTTCGTCTGCCAAGTCACGAACGCTACGCTTCAGCTGTCGAGAAAGAGCTGACATGGCTCCCGGTCTTCAAACCACAATTGTCCTTGCCCATTCCGGCTCCGGTTGCAAAAGGAGAGCCTACGGAAGAGTATCCTCTTCCATGGTCGATCAATCGATGGATTGAAGGCGAAACCGTAACGCATGCCAACATTCGGGATGTTAACGAATTTGCCGAAGACCTCGCTACATTTTTGAAGGAGTTGGAGGCGATCGACGCAAGCGGCGGCGTGCCGGCAGGCACCCAAAATTTTCATCGCGGAGGAAACCTTGCCGTCTATGACAATGAGACCAGATCCATAATCGAAACTCTATCCGACGAATACGATCAAGCGCTTATAACGGAAATTTGGGAACTCTCCCTTACGACAAAATATCAATCCGCACCGATGTGGCTGCACGGCGATGTTGCTGTAGGCAATCTGCTCGTAAAGGATGGACGGCTGTGCGGCGTTATCGACTTCGGGACTATGGGTGTCGGCGATCCTTCAAGCGACCTCGTGATGGCATGGAACTTTTTTGACGACGACAGTCGCCGGATTTTCCTAAACCGCATGAATTTTGATGATAACACCGTTCATCGCGCACGAGGATGGGCCTTGTGGAAAGCACTCATCACCTTCGATTGGAATGAGCGTGGCTCGGAAGCCTCGAATTGGGGGAAGCACGTGATGGATGTCATTATCCGAGATTATAAAAAGCATGGCGCGTGATATCGAATGCCCTTCATTCGGTAACTGTTCAGCAATCGTCGCTTCGAGACAGACATATTAAGACGTTTTCAACGTATACAGCTGCGAAACCGTCCTGTCGAGCTGATCTTTAATGAGGATCGCTTCCGCATATCGGGCTGGTATGCCTTCATACCCGTAGTAAATACCTGCCAGCCCGCCGGCGATGGCGCCGATCGTATCGGAATCATTCCCTAGATTGGCCGCCTTCTGTACGACTCCTGCCAAATCGGATGTGTTGAGCAAAATATGCAGTACCCAGCGGAAGGTATGCACCACAAAACCGCTCGCCGGACAATCGGGCTCGGCTTCAATCATGTGTTCGTATTCGCCTCCCGCCACCTCGCCCATGACGGCAGCCCTTAAGTTTTCACCCTGTAAAAGGCGCCACGCGATTCGGTTGTACATGAGGCAGGCATCGGTGCACCTTGGATCGTAATGCGTCATCCTCGACTGCAGAATCGTCACTCGTTCCATATCCGCCAGATCATTATAGGCCAGTGCCGCCGGCAGGCAGCGCATGAGGGATCCATTCCCGCCGCTTTGCCCCATATCCATATGCGCAACAAAAGCCGCTTCGAGCCAATCCCCGTCGTAGGTTTGAAAAACATGCCGGATGATATTCCCGATATCTTTGGGCCGCGATTGATACCATTCCATAAAGAAACGCCCGATCGCTTCCATCGGCTCTGCAGGATTCTCGATAATGCCTGCCGCGACGCAAAGCGTCATCATCGTATCGTCGGTCACTTCTCCCGGTTCCAGATTCCAGACCCCGCCGCCGATGATTTCCGTCAAATAACCATACTTTGCTTCGATCTCCCGCGTACTCATAAACTCCGTCGTCCCGCCCAAAGCGTCGCCCACGGCCACCCCGTATAGTCCACCCTTGATGCGGTCGAAATATGTGTTGTCCATGCAATCACCTCACATTCTGTCCATGTAAAACCCCTCGCAGCATTATATCAAATTTATCGCCGAGGAATGTCTTCCCCACTCAAGCGATACTCTGTAAAAAGCAGTAAACCCAGCCTTGGTAACGGATTAGGTTTAATACTTAAAGTCAGTTTCGCCGTTCATGAAAAGACATTAAACCTCAGTATAAATCTGAAAGGTCACGCCGAATTTATCGGTTACATCGCCAAAGCCTGGGCTAAAAGGGGCTTCCTCAAACGGCATATTCACTTGACCCTCTTGCTCCAAGGCTTCAAAAAATCGTTTGGATGTCTCCACGCTGTTCGTTGAAATGCAGATGGTGACCTGTTTGCCTTTCGGAATCGAGGTGCCGATCGGTGCATCCGAGAACATGAGTTCAGCTTCGCCAATCCGCAGCTTCGCATGTGCGACTAGCTGATTTAATGCATCCGTGTATGTGTTCGGCATTTCCGGCATGTCTCCGTATGTAATGATGGAAAGGACTTCGGCATCTAATGCTTGTTCATAGAAGCGGATAGCTTCCCTTGCATTCCCTTCCATATTTAAATAAGGGGTAAGTTTGACTGTCATCCTCATTCAACTCCTTTTTTTCAATCATAGCAAAACAACCAAGAACGGATTTCTTATGGATTGCTATCTTGAAAATCAGGTTAACTATCCCCTTTATAAAAGCAACCCAAGCGAATGGGCTTGGGTTGCTTCGTTTATTTCAACATGGGTTTTAAGCCGTGCACCTTATGAAACCGAAATTTCCTTTTCCATAATGTAATCGTCCATTACAAATCCATTCCCGATATCCGCGATTTGTTCCCGCACGGTTCGATAGCCTTTTTTCTCATATACGGCGATACTGGATTCATTATGTCGATTAACCGTCAGCCAAATATGGCTTAAGCTTCGGTCTTTACACAGCTTTTCCAGGAATGTCATCGCTTGACTGGCATAGCCGCGTCCACGGTGCTCCTTGCTAATGTAAAACTTGCTCAGGAAGAGCTTGTCCTCTTCTTGTCTGACCGACATATAACCGACGGTGAAGGAGTCAGTCGAATGGATCAAGTAATATTCGTAGTCCTGATGCCGGATCTGATCCGTAATCGCCGGGACTGCTTGATATTTGCCGATCATGTATTCGATCTGCTCCATTGAAATGATGGATACGTAATATTCGCGCCAAATTTTTGCCGCCAGTCGGGCAACCTCAGCGATTTCTTCCACCGTTTTTACGTGCGTAAATTTCAGTTTCATACATCTTCCCGCCTCTCCCGGATCGTTGGTTCACGCTCTACTACCATATCATCCGATCCCCGGCAGGTTCAAGAATGGTTGGTTGAGCCGGGAAAGATTGTTATTGGAATACTTATCAGGATAATGCTTAAGTCCGTTCTCCCGAGTACATGCTTTCATCCTGCAATCGAACCAGTACCTTGCCGTAACGCCCACTCTGCCGGATGGTGACTTTGCCGGACGGATACGCTTGCTCCAAATAATCAGTGATCAATTTCCGCTTCTGATCATCTAGGGCTTCACCATGACCGCGAAGCCAGTTCATGATTTCCTGCAGCGCAGTTTCGCTTGAGACTTCCGTCGTTTTCGTTTCCCGCGTTACAAGGGACTCGTAGGAATACCCTTTGAGATACAGCAGGTGAAGCAAATACCCGAATTCCATATGTTTCGATCGGTAAGGCTGATCGGTGATGAGCGGCCAGATTTCATTCATCAGGCTGATCTCGGTGGAACCTGCGGGCATACTGATATAACAAAACTCCCGGGCGCATGACAGTACCTTCTCCACGCTCTGCCAATCCACGATGACCGGGCACATCGAGAGAAAAACGAGATCGAACGCTTGGCTCCAGCCTTTGTCCTGTATATCAATATCTTCAAAACGTTCTGGAACGATCTTCACCTGATCCTGTGGAAAATTTGTTATATTCTCTTTCAGCAGATCGATCAATGGCAGCGAAGACTCCACGGCCGTTACATCCGCCCCGCGCTCTGCAAACGGAACCGAAAACACGCCCGAAGCGGCCCCGATATCCAGAACGGAGGCATTATCGAATCGGATGCCTTGCCCTTCAAGCCAGTTCATGATGCGCGAAGTCCTTTTTCTCCCTTCTTCATTAAATGATTGCTCATTGAAGATCCGGGCCTTATGATCAAACGCTCGGGCCGGTTCAATTCCGGCTTTTTTCATTTTGTTGATGACACTGTCGCCATGTTCCTTCCAAGCTTGTTCCCATAGGGCTTCATTAAAAAAATCGTTCAAGACATCCCTCTCGCTTTCCGTTATGGTTTATGGTGCATAGCATGACAATTGTGGATAATTGACATCCATAATTGTGGCGCATGAGAAGTATATTACTTCCCGTTTCAGCATACTGACAAAAATTTAATCACGGATCTACGTTATCCATAATATATGATTCATTCCCCATATGCAATGCCCTTTTTTTGATCTATCTGCGGTTGGCACACTGCCGCTGGCAAAAATTGAGCATAGCCCACATATAAAAAAACGGTCGCCTATTCCTCCAATCGTCTGAAATCAATATCTCCGTTAAGGTTATACAGCCGATCTTCCTCCGGAGGAAAATCGGCTGTGCTTCTGATATTTACTAGGGATCTTGCGTTGTTCTACTTTGCTAGCCTTACATGTCGGTGACGCGAAGAGATTCCCCCGACACTTCAATGGCAAGATCAGGCTTCGCCTATCATTTGCCGCTCAATTTGCTTCATTTCATAGAAGTAGCCCTTTTGCTCCATCAGCTCCGAATACGAGCCTGCTTCCATGATTCTGCCTTGATCCATGACCACGATCCGGTCCATTTCTTCCAAGCCGGTCAGCCGATGGCATATGAGAATAAGCGTATCATCCTGCGCTTGCGCCAGCAATTGTCTGAAAACACGCTGCTCGGTGATGTAATCCAGTGAAGACGTCGGTTCGTCCAAAAGCCACAAACGCCCTTTCCGGAGCATGGCCCGCGCCAAGGCCAGCCGTTGCTTTTCTCCGTCGGACAAGTTCTCGCCCTTCTCATATACCGCAGCGTCCAGAGATTGATTCGGCAGTTGGACTTTATCCAGTATAGCGGACAACTCATGGTCGTCGTGATGTTCGGCATCTTGCAGCAGGTTGTCTCGAATGGTTCCCCGGAAGAAATGACTGTGCTGCAGCACTACATTCGACGCTTGCCAAATGCTCGCTTCATCCAATTCCTGAATCGAAACATCATGCAAACGAATCTCGCCTTCTGTAGGGGTACGCAGCTTGAGCAGCAATTCGACGATCGTTGTTTTCCCTGACCCGCTCGGTCCGACAATGGCCGTTTTGGAACCAGCGGGAAAATGGAGGGACACGTTTTGGAGTGCAGGACGCCATTCATCTTCATATTGGAACGAAACCCTGCGCAGCTCCACCGAAACGGCTTCGTTGCCGGATAGAAAGCCGCTCGGCTGCGGCGACATCACATCGGCAGCATGAACGATTTCCGCCAGCCGCTTGGCCGCGTGCTCGCTGTCCTGCTTATAAGCCGGCAGCGTGGCCATTGGCGCCGCCTCTTCGAACACCGTAAGCGAAGCCATGACCAGCATGGCGAGAAACACGCCGGCAAGGGAGCCGTCCATAATCAGATAAGCACCGAGAATCAGCACGCCCCAAGAAATGAGATACGTCACAAAAGTATGCAGCGATTGCCCTCGCAGCAGGTGCACGGCAGATGCCTGCTGCTCCGCTGATAAAACTGCCGAGGCATGCTGCAGCAGCTTCTCTCGCTGCTTCAGCTGCCCATATACTTTTAAATCACGGAACCCGTAGAGCAGTTCGGTCACTTCCGTGGAAAATGCCGCCCGCTGCCGGCGAACGCGACCATGAATTCTTCTCTGTCCAAGCAATACCAGCGCTGGAACCACAAAAGCCGTTGCCAGCATCCCCGCCACAAACAAACAGGCAATCCAGATCGAGAAAGCGGAAGTAAACAACACCGTCGCTAAAAACACCATAACAACGATGATAGGCGGATAAGCAACGCGCAAAAAATAATGCTGCAGGCTTTCCACATCCCCTACGATCCGCGCGAGCAGCTCACCGCTCCGCTTCTTGCCCAGTATCCCTGGCGTTAACGGAACAAGCTTGGCAAAAAAAGATGTGCGCAAACGGCTGAGCAGAGAAAACGTCGCCCGATGGGAATACAAGCGTTCTGCATAGCGGCTGCCCGCCCGCAGCAGACCCAGGATTTTCACCAGAGACGTCAGCACAATCAAGGTATAGAGCGGCGGGGCAAAAACCGCCTGCGAAATGAGGTATCCGCTAAGTGAAAAGAGACATACTCCTGCGATGCCGGCTATGAATCCGCCGATGATGGCCATGGCAATATCCTTTCGTTCCTCAATCATCGCTTTTGTTAGAATTGTCAGCTCATTCATGCGAACCTCCCTTTCCGATGGGCATCCACCATTTCGGCATATTGCGGCAGCCGAACAAGAAGCTCTTCATGGCGCCCGCAGCCAAGCAGGGCTCCGTTGTCCATAAACAGGATCTTGTCGGCATCTTTTATCGTATACAAGCGGTGCGCCACGGTAATCATGGTCGCTTTGCTTGCAAGCTCGGCAATGGACAGCTGCAGCACGCGTTCGGTGTGGAGATCCAATCCCACCGTAGGCTCATCAAACAGAATTACGGCTGGCCGCTTCAAAAAAGCGCGCGCCAGCGCAAGCCGCTGCTTCTCGCCGCCTGACAACCCCCTGCCCCCTTCGCCAACGAAGGTGTCATAGCCCTGCTCGAGCTCGGCTGCAACCGCAGCAAGTCCGGCAGCTTCAGCCGCCTGCTCGACGTCATTTCTAGAGACATCCCTGCCCGCGCCAATCGCAATATTCTCGGCAAACGTGCCGGCAAAGATATATGGATGCTGGGTAATGTAGCTGACATGATCAAACCATGAAGCCTCATCGTCTGAATTAAGCGCCCTTCCGTTCACCAGCACTTCACCTGATACCGGCTTCAGCAGCCCGGCCACGAGATGCAGCAAGGTTGTTTTGCCGGATCCGCTTTTACCGACAATCGCAATATGCTCCCCTGGTCCAAACGATGCGGAACCCACCGCAAGCTCGAAGGAATCCGGCGCATACTGAAACCGGATGTCCCTCAGCTCGATGGTCGGGGGCATTTGAATGAACCCCCCACCGGCTGTCCCTGGCTTGTCCACTGCAGTCGTCCAATCTAACTCGCCTGTTCCCTCCCTATGATCAGTACCCTCACGTCGAGAGGTTGCCGCTTCTTCATCCTGAGTTTCCTCAAGCATCTCTTCCACCTTACGGATTGCCCCCATACTGGTGCGGCCCCCGTGAAAGGCGGTTCCCGTGTTTTTTAACAAACTGTAAAACTCGGGCACCAGCAGCAGGATCAAAAAGGCGGTGTGGAAGGAAAGCGATTTGAAGACCAGGAGCTGAAGCGCCAGCTCAAGCGCAACGATGCCAATGCCGAGCATGACGATGGATTCCAGCATGAAGGTGTTGGTGAACGCAATTCGCAAAATGTCCATCGTCGCATCCCGGTACCCCAGGCTGCTGCGTTCGATGTCCTGCTGATGATGGCGAGCACGGCCGAAGAGCTTCAGCGAAACGAGTCCTTGCAGAGAGTCGAGAAACGTGCCGGAAAATTCGGCCAACTGCGCGAATTTCTCCTCCGATTTGTTCTTCGTTTTGAGCCCCACCAATACCATGAATATCGGGATAAAGGGAGCGGTAACCAGCATAATGAACCCGGAATTCATATGCTGCGTAAATACAACGGCTAAGATTAAAATAGGAATGATGGCAGCTTCCATCATTCGCGGCACATACTGGCTGAAATAACTGTCCGCCTCATCCACGGCATCCAGCGCCACGCTCACCTTTCCGCCTGTTTGCCCGCGAAGCGCCGTCGGCATGGAAGCCTTGGTCAGCTTTCGCAGCACGGCCGCTCGCATATCCGTTTTGGCCCGGGCAGCCATCTGCATACCGATTCGTCCATTGCCATACGACAGCAGCGTACGCGCAGCCATGACGCCCAGCAGAATAACAAGAATGACGGCAACCGACGACAACGAAGCACGCTGCACAAATATCTTCTCCACCGATTCCGCGAGCAGCACGGCCTGGCCCACGATGGCGGCACCGAGCGCAAGCGACACGCCCCCCAGGAGAACAAGGGGTTTTCTTTGCGCGGACATTTGCTGGGAGATCAGTCCCGTTTTTTTCTTCATGATGACGCCCCTCCTTCATGCCGACCTCTGTATATAGTTTCACAACGCTTCGATTTATTTTTTGCCTTTTACATAATCCGCATCAAACAGGAATAGCCTGAAGACCAGTATAAGGGACGGAATCAGCAGACACAGTCCGCCGATAAAGGCGATCACCAGCGCAACGCCCATCGACTCATGCGTGGCACCGCTTTGAATGGTAATATACGGATCCAGAATATACGGATATTGTCCGATGCCATAAGCAAAAAAGGCACAGAAAAACTGAAGCATCACGCAAATAAAGGCCAGTCCGTAGCGCCGCCCGCTGTATAGAAGCCATACGGATATCATGAAAAAACCAACGGAAAGCGCCAGCAGCCACCATAAGTCCATCATGTTTTGAAAATGCCGCTCATTATGTTGAGAGAGATAAATGAATGCCGTTAGCGCGGCAATGATGGTTGGCATGCTCCAGAACAGGGCATAGGTCCGCATCAGCTTGAGCGCAGGCTGGTCGTCCGCCCGGGAAGCGTAATAAGACAAGAACGAACCACTGATAAACAGAACCGACACAATGGCCAATGCGACGATGCTCCACGACAACGGGCTTGTCATCAGCGACAAGTACTCTAAAGAAACGGCCCCGCCTTCCTCCACGATAAAGCCGCCCTCGGAAAGGGTCAGTGCCACCGACAACGATGCCGGGATCAGCAATCCCGTGGCCCCGTATAAAAACAGATACACGATGTTTTCTTTGGAGCCGTAGTTCTCAAACGCGTAGAAGGACCCGCGGATGGCCAGCAGAATGACGGCGATGCTTCCCGGCACAAGCAGCGCGGAACCATAATAATAGGCCGTATCTGGAAAAAAACCGACGATGCCAACGAAGAAAAAGACAAAGAACACATTCGTGATCTCCCAAACCGGGGACAAATAACGAGAGATCAAACGATTGAGCAGATGGTCCTGCTTCGTCAAGCGGGCATAGAAGGCAAAAAATCCGGCGCCGTAATCGATGGAGGCCACAATCAAATAGCCGTACAAAAACAGCCAAAGCACGGAAATGCCTATCAACTCGTAACTGATCATAACGGCTCACCCTTTTTCCATGGAATGAATTTGCTTCTCTTTGGACAGTTCTTCAAGCTCGGCTTCTGCCGGCTTGTTACGGAATAAGCGCCGCAGTACAAAAATACACATGACGCCCAGCACGATATACAGAAGGAGGAAAAGGAAAAAGAGAATCCTCACATTCGGCGAGGAGGTGGCAGCTTCCTCAACCCGCATGTATCCGCGGATAATCCACGGCTGTCTACCGACTTCGGCATAGAACCAGCCCAGCTCTACCCCTAAGAACGCCAGCGGCGCGCTAAGAACAATGGCCCGAAGCAGCCACTTGTTGAGCTCGTTTCGTTTCTTCCACATCACGAACAAGAAATACAAGAACGCAACGCCGAGCATCACAAAGCCGATGCCGGCCATCAAATCAAACAAATAGTGCACGAGCAGCGGAGGGCGCTCATCGAGGGGAAACTCCTCCAGCCCCTTCACCTCGGCATTAAAGTCGCCAAAGGCCAGGAAGCTGAGCGCCTTCGGAATGTGAAGAGCCCCCATGACCTTCTGCTCGGCGTTCAGCCAGCCCAACAGGATCAGATCCGCGCCGCGTTCCGTTTCAAAATGCCACTCTGCGGCCGCCAGCTTCTCCGGTTGATGCTCCGCCAAAAACTTTGCGGACATATCGCCGGCAATAGTGGTCAGCAAACTGAAGACCAGCACCACGCCCATCATCAGCTTCAACGCTTTTTTGTAATACGCCGACGCGCCTTTTCTGAGGATAATATAAGCCGCAATGCCCGCCAGCAGGGCTGCCCCCGTCAGGTAGGCCGAGGATAATACATGGAACACCTTGGAGGGCGTTGCCGCATTAAACATCGCCTGCAGCGGATCAACCGCCGTAAAGTGACCGGCTTCCATAACGAAGCCGTCAGGCTGATTCATAAAACCGTTCACCGACGTGATAAAAAAAGCGGACATGCTTGCGCCTGCCACAATGGGTAACGTTAGCAGCCAGTGAATATACGGATTGCGGAAGCGGTCCCACGTGTATAAATAAATGCCGAGGAAAATAGCTTCAAAAAAGAACGCAAAAACCTCCATGAATAACGGAAGAGCGATCACGTTTCCTGCCAACTGCATAAAGTTCGGCCATACCAATGCCAGCTGCAGGGCAATCGCCGTTCCGGTTACGACGCCGACGGCCACGGAAATGACAAATCCTCTCGTCCATCTCTTGGCCATAAGAATGTAGTGTGAATCCTTCTTTCGTATGCCGACGAATTCGGCAATTGCAATCATTAATGGAACACCGACGCCGACCGTGGCGAATATGACATGAAATGCCAAGGTCAACCCTGTTAACCATCTGCTCCACAGCACCGTATCTACGACCATGCCAGAATGTCTCCTTTCAAACGCAATTCATTCGAATCGGGTCAGACCCTAACCTATACTTACCCGATATTCAAAGGCTATTATAACGAAGCATGATCACAAATGAATCACGACTGCGCTCCGTTCATGAAAGGATCGAATCTTTCTGACATCTCGGTGAAAAACAAGAAAACCACTCGTTCGAGCCATTGCATTGTCAGACGATACATGGTATTCGCGGCAGTGGTATACAACCGAAAAAGAACCCAATTTCTAGCCCACATGAGCGGGTCAAGAAACCGGGTTCTTACAGGTGCAATTTTATTCGAGATGACGGATAACCATCCATCTGTTGGTATTGCAAATTCATCCTTGAGCGGCTTCTTGTTTCTGTGAGCGCTTAGCCTGTAACAATGCAAAGGTTATGAGTATAAATGCTGCGAGTGCCAGCATCGGTATGGTCAACCAACCGAACCAATTCAAGTAGTCGTCCATACAGGACACCGGCCCGCATGCTGCCGCGCTCAGATCGTGCGGAAGTTTTTGGATGACGATATGGTATGTCGATATCCCTCCCCCAATGAGAATCAGTGGCAGGACGTACGGCACGATATCTGTTTTTTGCCGGTAAGCTGCGATTCCCAGCACAATGACTAATGGATACATGAAAATTCTTTGGTACCAGCATAAGACGCAAGGCGTAAAATGCCAAACTTCACTTAGAAACAAACTTCCGGTAGTGGCCACTGTGGCGACCGTCCATGCAAAAAACAACCAAACTCCGGTTTTGTTCATGGTTTCAAACTTCGTCCCTTCTATTGGTGTTTCGACATCATATCGAAATGAACGTGATGACATTTCTCATTTTCGCTTAATTATAAATATAATAAAATGGCTCCTTTGGGCTATTAGCTGCTCTGGCCAGCTTGTTCTGTGAATGGACACATCATGATAACGTATCAAGTAAACCAGCGAATAAAAAAAAGATTTTGCCGCTAATTGGGACAAAATCTTTTTTAGTTTGTACACTCCATTGATGAATACCCACTTTGCATGTTCTATGCTTTTGTTACATACCTATGAGGGAAACTTATGCTTTCAGGTGAAGGAAGGGATAGAATGAAGACCAGATGGGGGATTGCTCTGCTGCTGATCTGCACGATCGCGGCCATCCTAATGTTTCGACAGGTTCAGGATCGTACTCCAACGGAGGATCTTTATGCCGATGGACAGCTGCGTATGGAAATACAAACCGTTTCGTCTGCTGCTGAACCCATGCAGGAAACCGTTTTTGAGCTCTTCGTGACCGAGCTTCCCGAGAAGCCGATTACCGATGCTGACATTGAACTCCACATCGCGATGCCGGATATGTTTTGCGGGGTGTTCCCCGCAGAGATCGTCGAATCCAAGCCAGGCGTTTACAGCGCGACGGCAATCCCTGTGATGCAAGGCCTCTGGGAGGCCGAAGCCGTTCTGCGTTGGGAAGATCGCCATGTCAAAGTAAGGACGCTGTTCAAAGTTCGCTAAGCTCCTCTTACCATAGCCACGGGTGAATGCCCGGTATCCAGCCATTGGCGCTTAGTCCTTTTAAAATAGACAGGATTCCCATCAGGAAAGCTAAAAATCCGCCGAATTTGCGCATGCCCCTGCGCCATTTTTTCGTCAGGCTGCCGGCAGACATCGCCACCACGAACAGGATCGGAAATGTCGCAAGTCCAAACACCAGCATAATCATAATACCTTCCAGGCCGGATCCGGATGCCGCTGCATTCATCTGCATCGCATAGGTTAAGCCGCATGGAAGAAAGCCAAGCAGAATGCCGGTTAAAAAAGTCGCAAGCATCTCATAACGCTGACCAAGCCGTGCCAATTTATTCTGAAAAAATGGATGTCTCGGCAGATGAGCGTTATATATGGGCAATGTGTAGCGGCGAAAGGTCCACAGCAGAATGAGCATTCCTCCAATGATGCTGGCTGCTCCTTGGAAGCCGACAAAGCTGCCGGCCACATCCAGGAAGGAGCCCACCACTCCCATAAAACCGCCAATGGCCATGTAGGTGATAACTCTGCCCGCATTGTAAGCCAACACGGATTTCAGCGGAGAGCTTTGGTTTCCAAGTGCCAGAGAAGAAACGATTCCCCCGCACATGACCAGACAATGCGGCGCCCCCATTAATCCTGCCAATGCCACTAACGGTAATCCGCTTCCGGTCAAGGCCATGCTCTCGCCCCCCGTTTTCCCCACAGCTGGAGCCGCAGCGAGTTACCGACAACCAGCAGCGAGCTTGCCGCCATTCCAATGCATGCGATGCGCGGGTCCAAATAACCGAATGCAGCCAAGGGTACGGTCAGGACGTTATACAATAGTGCAAAGAGCAAATTCTGATGAACATTCTGCATCGTATAACGACTCCAGGTGTAGGCTTCCGGAATTAGGGACAGCCTGCTTCCGATCAGGACGACGTCTCCTGCCTGTTTGGCTGCATCCGTTCCGCCGCCCATGGCGATGCCGACATCGGCCGCGGCCAGCGCAGCCGCATCATTGATGCCGTCGCCGACCATGGCCACGGAACGACCTTGCTGCTGGAGCTCGCGTATGAACGCAAGCTTCTGTTCAGGAAGCATGCCGGCGCGTACCAGCTCAATGCCTGTCGCGGCAGCCACGGTCAGCGCCGTTCGCTCCTCATCGCCAGTTACCATCCACACTTCGGCTTTTTGCTTCAGCTCTTGCACGACGCCTCGCGCATCCCGTCTGAGTTTGTCAGCCATATCAAACGTACCGATACATGTCCCGTTCATGGCTATATAAAGTCTTATATGACCGGAGGCCGCTTCCTGATGTAATCCAAACCTTTTATCCTCCGAAAAGCGAATGCCCATTTCCTCCAGCCATTTCCGGTTCCCCACGCATACGTTGTTTCCTTCCACATCGCCTTCCATTCCCTTTCCCGGCCGTTCGTGGAACGATGCTGCTTCCGGAATGTGGACCTGTTGGTCTTTCGCCGCTTTCACAATGGCTTGCGCCAGTGGATGCATGGACAGAGAAGCTAGAGCCGAGGTCAAGCGAAGTACATCGGCGTCACGTTGTCCGGCCGCTTGGATGGCAACAAGCTGCGGCAAGCCTTCGGTCAGCGTTCCCGTCTTATCCAGCAATACGACATCGATTTGCCGCAACCTTTCCAGGGAGCGCGCCTCTTTGAACAGAATGCCCTTTTGGGCAGATGATCCGGTTGCAATCAGGATGGAAATCGGGGTTGCCAGTCCAAGCGCACAGGGGCAAGCGACCAGTAAAACAGATAACGCGTGACGCATTGCGGTTTCAGAGAGATCAGGGCCATGGGAAAACAATAGCCATCCTGCAAATGTTACCGCCGCACAGCCCAGCATAACCGGTACAAAAACCGCCGCAATGCGGTCAACCGTTCTTTGAATGGCCGGTTTGCTCTGCTGCGCGGCTTCGATCAGTGCAATCATCTGGGAAAGTCGGGTTTCCTTATGCTTCTTATCGACCATGATATGCAGACTCCCGACCAAACAACGGGTTCCGGCATATACGCGGTTTCCGCTGCATTTGGTCACCGCCGTGCTTTCGCCTGTCATCATCGATTCATCCGCATCCGCCGTTCCCGAATGAACCACACCGTCAACGGATATCCATTCTCCGCTCTTCACCACAATGCAGTCCCCTGTTTGTACCTGATCTGCCGTAATCCATTCTTCGCCATGCTGTCGCAACACCCGAACCAGCTTCACCTGAAGCGAATACAAGGCACTCAGTTGTTTCAGCGCTTTTCCCTTGGCCATGGTCTCCAGCCACTTGCCTAACAAAACCACGGTCATAATCATGGCAATCGTATCGAAATACAGGGTGGGGTGAGAGGAATCGTGCGCGGCATGAAACATCGCGTAGTGGCTGTAGAAGTAAGCAACGGACGTGCTGATGGCAACCAAGGTATCCATGTTAGCGCTGCGATGGATGAAGGCTTGATAAGCGCCGTAATAAAACGGATAGCCCACGCCAAACTGAAGTAACGTCGCAATCAGGAATTGAAACATGGGCTCCATGAATAAATTCGGCGTCCATGGTTGAAACCACATGAAAATATGGGCCAGCATCGCCCACAAAAGCGGAATGGACAAACACGCAGCGATCGCGAACCGGGTGCGATAGGCGCGAGTTTCGGCTTCTATTCCTGCTTGGGGATGCGAGAGCTTGCCCGTTGCTTTATAGCCGAGCTTTGCAATTTTGGCGGTGATCGCCTGCATTCCAATTTCCCTCGGTTCGTAGTGAACGGTAGCCCGAGACAAAGCCAAACTGACATGAACAGCTTGAACCCCCTTCTCCTTGCGAAGCGCTTTTTCGATTCGGGTTGCGCAAGCCGCGCATGTCATACCACTTACTTGTAATTGCTCCAGTTTCATATTCGCTCACCTCCGGCGCTCGTTCATGGGATCGCTCGTCCATAAATTGTATGAAGGTGTTCGAATATTAAGAATAGCTATAAAGAGCCATCCAATTTACACCTGCCCTATCGCATGGCAAAGGCGGTCGATCACAAAGACCGGCCGCCATGAAATGATAGCATCCATTATTTCCTTAATGACAGCTTAGAAATTAAATTTAAGCTATCTTCCTTACAGCGAACCATAGTTCAACGTAATTAAGACCGTCTCTACCGCCGTAGATTTCAAATTCCATTCCATCGACTTGTTCATATCCCGCCGTAGGAAGCCACTCTGAGAAGAATCGTCGATATAACGTCTCGATGATCTCATCAAAGCTGTCCCACGTGAATGGATCCGATGAAAAAACAGCCCAAGTATGCGCGGGTATCGTTATGTTCGTGTATCCGTTTGTATCACTGGAGTCACTTTTAAATGCGCACAACATGTACGGATAAGAGTCATTTTCCGTTTTTCTGTAACTGCAAACCGCATGTACTTTATATAAATCCTTGCTTAAAAAAGAAGGCAAGTCGCCTGCATGGACAGCAAGTCTTTCAACCTCGCCATTAGCATGGCTTTCCTTCCAGAATTCTGCGGGCGAAGCCACCGCTTCGCCATCTCCGTTTATTGGAAACACTCTTTCGATTCCAAAGATCTGTAAGGCTTCCTTCGTTTCAATACGATAATTCATAGCCTCTGCCCCTTTGATTGAAATGAGGAAGGAAATCCGAGGATACGCCTTTAGAGCGGTCCCTTCTTGACGAGCTATTGCTGGATTGACACCATGCAGCATTTGAAAAGCCCGCGCAAAAGAAACCGGTGATTCATACCCGTATTTCAGGGCAATATCAATGACTTTGGCGTCGCTATTCTGCAATTCAAAAGCCGCAAGGGTGAGACTTCTTCGCCGTATATATTCCGCGAGTGTCACATTCGTTATGAACGAGAACATTCTCTGAAACTGATGTGACGAACAGCAAGCTTTACGAGCCACTTCACCCAATTCAATTTCTTCGGATAAATTCATCTCGATGTAATCCAATGCCCGATTCATCCTCATAAGCCAATCCATCTGGTTCCCTCCTTTCAACCAAAGTATAGTTTTGCTATGGCATCGCAGCGCAACTATTTGTGCTCAGTAAAGTTTCGTCTACCCGTTTCTACGGGCAGACGCTTTTTTCTCAGCGCCAAAACGTCGTACAGTTTGCCTTATCCAGCATATTAAACTCGATCATTCTCTCAAGCAATGAGTAATCAACCGGACGATCCCACCGAATGCGGACAAGCTCCTTGGTGTGATCATAGCCGGCCTGGACGATTTCATCCGAAAATTGATGTATCCCTGCCTTTTCAGGGGCAACCGCCAAGTGAGGTTTGGCTACGCTAAAGCCAATGATAAATGTGTCGTGGTCAGTGAACATTGGCTGATTCCACGCAATTTTCGGCATCAGATTCGGAAATTTCTCAGCGACCCACCCCAAAACTTCTTCGGTTCTCGCCCGATGCTGCGGGTTATCGATTTTCGCTAAAAAATCTGCAAAAACCTCCATGTTGTATCCTCCTTCTATAAATGACGCCAGCTTATGTGGCGATCATGCTCAAGCTATTCACTATCCACGATTTCTCTGTTATTCATGGATTCCGCTCTCTACGATCAGTACATTCCATTGCTAATATCCAAAAAAAGCATCCTTTTTGATATTCCGCTTGGACACATTCTTACTTTGCAAGTACGCAGTAACCGACTCTACCATGGACTTCGGTCCCGCAACCAAATACTTGCCATGTGCCTTATGCCGGGCGATGAACTTGTCGATTTCCTGATCTAAATCATTTCTTGAATCAAGATAAGATACCTGGATCGAAGGATGATTGGCGATTGCATCAAGTTCATCTTTATACAGATAGGACTTCTTGCTATCTAAATAGAGAAGGTGTATGGGTTTCAACTCACCATTCCCGGCTGCCGCCTGCTTTAAGATGGACCGAAAAGGCGTTATTCCGATTCCGGCCGCGATCAGGAGCGAGGGGCTCTCAGGATCCAAATGAAAGGAACCTACAGGACCGCCCATTTTCAAATGCATGCCTGGTTTTAATTCCAGCAGCGCCCTTTTGAAATCGCTTGGGTTGTCCCCGATGCGCGTTGTTATGTTAACAACGTTCTCTGTGGGAACAGAACTGATGCTGAATGGCTTTGTAGCATTCTTCATGGTTTTATGCGTAATGCTGAATAAACCGTATTGCCCTGCTTTCCATGTTAAATCGTGTCCTTTTTCGAATGAAAAAGTGTACACATCTTCCGATTCTTTGCTGCTCTCTATAAATATCAATTCCCGCTTTTGGAATATGGATAGAAAATCTTTAATAAAACCCATGATCTCACCCCTCGTTACATCAAGTATCTTCCCGTAATCGACTGCTCCGCTTGAGCAATCTGCGCCGGCGTGCCCTCGAACACCACTTGCCCGCCCTTGCTGCCTCCGTCCGGTCCCATGTCGATGATCCAGTCCGCTTGGCTGATCACCTCGAGGTTATGCTCGATGACAATCACCGTATTGCCGGCATCCACAAGGCGGTTCATGATCTCCAGCAGGTGGCCGATATCCGACATATGCAGACCGGTGGTCGGCTCGTCCATCACGTAAATGCTGCCTTTCTTATGCAGCTCGCTTGCCAGCTTGATGCGCTGGCACTCCCCGCCCGAGAGCGTGCTGAGCGGCTGGCCGAGCGTAATATAGTTCAATCCTACATCGCTCATGGCCTGAAGCTTGCGAACAACCTCTTTGAGTTCAAAAAAGTCCAGAGCCTGCTCGACCGTCATCTCCAGCACTTCGGCAATCGATTTGCCGTTCAGTTTGTACTCAAGCACCTCATCCTTAAAGCGTCTTCCTCCGCATACATCGCATGGCAGCTTTACGCTGTCGAGGAAAGAAAGGTCCGTATACAATACGCCAAGCCCTTGGCAGTTCTCGCATGCTCCCTTCGAGTTGAAGCTGAACAAACCCTGGTTCACCTTGTTTGCCGAAGCAAATGCTTTACGAACATCATCCATTATGCCCGTATACGTGGCTGGATTCGAGCGCGTGGATACGCCTACCGCCGATTGATCGATGACGATTGCATCCGGATGCTGGCTGAGAAATACTTGGTTGATCAGGGTGCTTTTACCCGAGCCGGCGACACCCGTAACAACGGTCAGCACTCCGGTCGGGATATCAACGCTCACGTTCATTAGATTGTGCAGCGTAGCATCCTTGATGGGCAGCTTGCCGGATGGCTGCCTGCAGTCGTGCTTCAGCTGGAGCGGCCGCTTCATATGGGTCCCTGTTAAAGTAGCAGACTCCAGAAGTCCGGAGTAGCTTCCCTCATATACGATGGTACCGCCGCGGCTGCCGGCGTAGGGCCCAACGTCGACGATATGGTCCGCCACCTTGATCACATCGGGATCATGCTCAACGACAATCACGGTGTTGCCCTTGTCGCGCAGCTTCTGAAGCAGTTCATTTAACCTGTGCACATCGCGGGGATGCAAGCCAACGCTGGGCTCATCGAAGATGTAAGTGACATCCACGAGGCTGCCGCTCAGATGCTTGACCATTTTGACGCGCTGCGACTCGCCGCCCGATAAGGTATCCGTCTCGCGGTCCAGCGTCAAGTAATCCAAGCCGATATCCACCAGATGCTGCAGACGTTCCGTTAACGATTTGATGATCGGTGCCGCGATCGGATCATCGATCTCGCGTATAACGCGAATCAGCTGGCCCACTTCCATGGCGGACATCTCCGCAATGTGGAGTCCATTGATTTTGCAGCTCAGCGTCGCTTGGCTGAGTCTTGCGCCGCGGCAGCTGGGGCACGGACCCTCCGTGATAAATGGCATCACCGCTTTCTGCGTGCGTTCGGACTTCGTTTTTACATCCTGCTTGATGTATTTGTTGGTGAACTTCTCCATGACGCCTTCCACCGTAATGTTCGTTGCCTTACCGGCGAAATCCATCTTTACTTTTCTTGCCTTGGCATACAGGAGATGCTCCAATTCCTCATCGGAATAATCGCTCAACTTTTTGTCCGGATCAAAATCGCCCGATTGCAGTATCATGTTCCACTCCCAGCCGTTTACCGAATAGTCCGGCAGCATCAGAGCGCCTTCATTTAGCGACTTGGTCATGTCCACCGCCTTGCTCATGTCGACGCCAAGCTTGCGACCGATTCCGTTGCACTCCGGGCACATGCCTTGCGGATCGTTGAAGGAGAATAGATGCGCGGGTCCGATATGGGGCTGACCCACTCGGGAGAATAAAAGACGGAGAATGGGAGAAATATCGGTAATGGTGCCCATCGTGGAATGGGAACCGCCGCCAAGCCGCTTCTGATCCACGATAACGGCCATGCTCAGATTCTCGATTGCGTCCGTATCCGGCTGGGGAACGCGGGGCAGGAACGTACGAACGAACATGCTGAAGTTCTCATTCAGCAGTCGCGTGGATTCTGCGGCGATCGTATCGAAGACAATCGACGATTTGCCGGATCCGGATACACCGGTGAAAATCGTGATCTTCCGCTTGGGAATGCGCAGGGATACGTTCTTAAGATTGTTTTCCCTCGCACCCGAGAGCACGATATACTCCTGATTTGTTTCGCTCATGCATAACATCCTTCCGAAATGGGTAATTTAAGCATTTTTTCGAATGAATCGTCCATGACTTAAACCGGCTGCAAGCAGCATGCAGCCGGTGATATCGACGCGGCCGGCAGGTTCAATCAACGTCCTCTATTCATTTAGCGCTTGGGTGCGGAACGTTAATATGGATGTGGTTAATCTGCCAATGCCTTTTCAAGCTTGACGACCCATGCACTCCATCCATGCTTAGCCCCCTCAAGCCCGTGAACGTTGGAAAATCCGATTTGTTCGAGATGAAGGTTAACCTTTCCGCTTCCTAAATCCTGCAGCGTCAAGGTTACCGTATGTCTTTCCTCACCGGTGGCCCAGGTATAGGATAGAAGATTCGGCTCATCCACGATAAGCACTTCGCCCTCAACAATCCCATCCCACCATTCGGACGGCTCATGGCGAAACTGAAATCGGTGCCCTACGACGGGTTTAAAATCATTTTCCGTGATCCACTTGGCAAGCTGGTTTGAATCAGTGATGGCTAACCACAGCTTCTCGATCGATGTCTTGAACGGAAAATCCATAGACAATGTTAAGCTCATTCATCTTCCTCCTCTAATAGCTGGCTTAAACGCAGCATGTTGGCATTCCAGTACTTGTTGTAAAAAGCCACCCAATCTTGAACCTCTCGGAGCGGCGAGGCGTTAAGCCTGAAACGCGTTTCTCTGCCGACTTTTCGGTCATGTACCAGATCGGCTTCCTTAAGTATGGTTAAATGTTTGGACACCGCAGTACGGCCCATTGGAAACTGTGCCGTTAACTCATGCAGCGGCAGCTCATCGGCTTCCGCCAACAGATGGATCAGTTGGCGCCTGGTCGGGTCTGCAATGGCGTTAAACACATCGCGAGACTGGTAGTTCTCGTTCACAACACCCTCTCCTCCATATTACTGCCGAGGGACAGCCGTTCATTTTCCATCCCTATAGAGTGCGGCCCTTCGGACGAGCGTTCGCGGGGCGATTCCTTGCGAATTGAAGCAGCAAATAAACGGCAAACCTAAAGCCCCGTATCCTGACACGCGTCCATGAAATGGAGCTGTGTCCGTCTGGTCAAAGTGTAACCCTATCATTGATAAGCTGGTCCTCGGTGTTGAATTTCTACTCTTTCGATATTTTCAATAATCGGACACCATTTAGTGACATTTTGATTATAGGTCACCATTTGGTGTCATGTCAATCCATCGCGCTCGGGATTTTTATGATCGGAAAAGTATAAAACGAGGCAGTGGAATTCGATTCCACTGCCTCGTCTACTTAGGTCAACCTAAAGCGGATCAGGTTGAGTGTGCCTTTTATTCGAGGGGGCAAACCAACCGAGAAGGGCTATCGCGACCAAGACCCCGTAGAAAACGACGGTCCAGCCTGTGCTGTGCGGGAAATGATGAGCCAACACGCCAATATCTTCATGGGCCAGGGTGATCACAGCGAGCTTGACGCCGACCCATGCCACGATGGCATATGCCGTGGTCTCCAGTGCCGGCCGTTGAGCAAGCAGCTTCACAAACCATGTGGCCGCGAATTTGATCAGGACAAGCCCTGCGATCCCGCCAAGCACGACAACCAGGAATTGTCCTCCGTCCATCCCGCCGAAATCCGGTAGCGGCGAATCCGGGAGGCCCAGTGCCAGAGCCACAGCAGCAAGAATGGAATCAATCGCAAAAGCGAGATCCGCAACCGCAATCTTTCCAACGGTCGGCCAGAAGCCTTTTCCCGCGGCATCTTTCTTTATGTCCTCGCGAATATTTTTGTTTTCCTTGCCAAAACGGGCTTTGATGATGTGCTTTAATCCGAGGTATAGGAGATAAGCCGCTCCAATCGCCTGTATTTGCCAGACGTTCGCGATAAACGATATCGCAAACAGGGCGGCGAAGCGAAATACAAAGGCCATGATGATTCCGTAATTGATGGCTTTCTTCTTTTGTTCCTCCGGTAAGTGCTTCGCGATAACCGCCAGCACAAGGGCATTATCCGCCGATAACAAACCTTCCAAACCGATAAGAATCAGTAATGCCCAGGCATACTCCAACCAAAGTGATTCCAACGGTACTTCCCCTCTCTTATTTTAGAATGTTCAGGACCCATTTGTTGCTTCAAGCTCCACGTTTCAGCTAATGAATTTTGATTGCACCGCTGCTCCCTGTCGTTATTACGTTGTCAAGTAATGTCTCGTTTCATTCATTAGGCATCATAATGAAAAAAATTTTATAGATTATGCTATTTTGAAACAAAACGCTTCGCATTATTCGGCGGTCCTAAAACACCAAACCACATTTTGGGGGCTGAAGGTAACATCTCTTGATCGAACATAGATCGATATGCTCGGGGCCAAATCAGGGCCGGGATCGCTTACTTGTCATTAGCGTTGAATCCTTGAGCCCTTTTGGTTTCATTCTAATGCCCAATAGGATGAAGATGACATAAATTACGATGGCAACCGAATCGACTACCGTGTCCGTTAATGCCGAAACATCTTGAACTGCCGTTATGCCTAAAATGACCATCAGTCGTACGATCAACAGAGATACGATCATCCATGCAACGGCCCGGATTTTCGATCGTTCGCCTTGGAATGCCATGCAAATGAACGCGATACCGAAGACCAGATTCTCCGCTGTGATGATATGCCAGACATACGTGAATATGATCTCGGAATCCAAGGGGATCTCGCTCGCGTGAAGGATCGGCAGTACAGCGGATTGCCCGTTCCAAGCATGCGTAATGGCAAAAAGTACGGCAAGAATACCGGCAATTAAATAATATAGATTCTTAATCTTCATGTCCAAGACATCCCTCCTCGGATATTCCATTCTCCTTCCTGCGAATCGTTTGGTAAATCTCCCGAACGAACGATGCCAGCCGCCGGTCGCTTTCATGATTAAGGTCCCTTAGCGTTTCGGCTGCTAACTCAAGCAATTGACTGACCTTTTCCAGATGAGCAATCTTCTCGCGCGTTTCCGCATTCTTGGCATCAAGGAACGAAGCTACCTTCAGGCATTCTGCTGGGTCAACATCCTCCATTCTGTGGAATCCAAACTTCCCCTTGATTTCGTTAAGCGACAAGTCAGCAAACTGCAGGATTTGAATATTCATTAAATCCATGAGGTCACTCCTCGAATACCTGCGGTACCGATTGTCTTCCCGGGCCGGCGATACGATTCCAATTCGGTCATAGTAGCGAAGTGTATCCTTGGGAATTCCAAGGATCTGCGAAACTTCTTGTATTGAGTATAATTGTTTCATGCATTCAAAATAACATTGGAGTAAACTCCAGTGTCAAGTCACTTTTTTACGAGATCACCATTACCTTATGTCATATCTCATTCAGACCTACTAGTGCCACCATGATTAGAAGAACAAACAAACGTCGCGAATAGGATTGTTGAGGATAAAAAAAGACTGCCGGTACCTTTCACCGGGCAGTCTTTTGATTTCCAAGTAGTATGCTCTCCAACCTATTCGCTGGACAGTTCCTTGAGCGATTTGATTTTACCATGGGGATGCTGTTCTTGCTTACGCGACTTCCAGGCAGCTTCTTTCCTTCTCTTCTGGTGAGCCATGACAGATATCCTCCTTTGGAAACAGAGATGTATACTACCATCTTATATTGTCATTCCCCGGCTTGGTTCATTCATGAAAATAGGATGCACAACACCACGCGTTCTACTCGCGTGAAACCCAGGACCTTCAAGGCAATAAGAAGCTCATTGGATCGCTCATCTCTCGCTCATTTCCTGCTTGGTCCTTTAAGCGCATGTCCTACGCTGCTTGATCCGTTTATAATGTAATAATGACAACCCGCCGTTATCGGAAAAGCGGATGCAACCACGTCGAATGAAAGGAGCAATCATGGACAACAAACAAATGCGCATGTTGAAAAAGCTGTATCACCATACCAATTACAACTATGACCGGGAGCGTGAGGTAAGCGTATATAATACAGAAACACTTACTGCGGCAGAGCAGGAGCTGCTGCAAGCCAGCGGATGGGTCGTAAACGATCTGCAGTATATTCGGCATGACGAAATCATAGGCCGACTGGTCGAGCTGCGTTCGAACGTTCGCTTGACCTGGTCCAGCATTGGCAATGCCTTTGTTGCAGGGGTGGGTGGAAGCTGGCCCCGAGGCATATCCACGCTGGCCAGTTATCACGCCATGATTCATGCACGCCCCCACGCTTACGAGGAACCCGAATGGCTTCGGGCTTGCAAGGTCTGTGGCTTCAGCCACAGCCATGAAGGCTGGGACAATCTGTCTTACATACGTTACGCGATGCATTTAGGCAACAATTACAGCGGATCAAGCTTCGGCGCATACGTGGATATGGCCGAAATGGTCGAACTGCTGGAGCAAGAGCCCGTTGAGGCAACGGACAATGACAAGCACGCCTTCAGACAGCTGCTGCAGAGCTTGGACCGGGCCGAGGCTGGCGAAACGCCAGGGCAGTATGAGAAGCGGTTAACCGGCGAAAAAATCTTGAAGGGTCACGCCGGCATTCGCCGTGGCATGCTCCAGGCGCTAGCCAGGGTCGGCGTGCTCCCCAACCGCATCCTGGAGCTCTCTCCGGACCGCTGGACGGACACGGCAACAATCATCCATGCCGAGTTTGAACTGGACAACACCAAGGGCCGTTCCGACATGGAGATGCCTTGGGCTGGCTGGGAAGGCAGCCTGGGCGTCGATTGGAACAAGGCCCGCGCGATTTTCGGCGATTGGGTTTGAATGTCGATACAGGAGGTTTCCTAATAAGCGCTGCAGGAAACCTCTTTTTTGATCAGTGCGACTTCCGTCCCGTATGATTCATCTATGATAAAACGGTTTGTGGCTTTTAGTTATTTAAAATAGGCATTTCAGCCAGTAGTTTCTTCAAATAGATAGAATCCCATGGCAGATGCTCCGTGATCCCTAAACCCACGACATCGGTCTCTTCAGACAGTTCCTTCAGCAGATGAAGCAGCTGCGGCAATTGCATGGTTCCCTGAGGAGATAAATTGAAGGGTTCTTCAGGGTTCGCGAACAGCAAAGACCGGAATGCCTTGGGATCAAGCACGTCCAGATCGAGGTGAATCGCCAGGTGCTTAATGCCGCGTTCTTTGATCCACGCTTTAATAGGCGCAGTACTGTTCTTCAACTCCTCGGTGCCAGCAGTTCGAATGCCCAGCCTTTGGATCATGTCTGTGTCCTGCTCCGCAAAACCGATGCCTAGCTTTTGGAATCCTTCCGAGATCACCTTGGCTTCTTGTTCGGTAGGCGCTGCTAATCCTGCAATAAAGACGTTCTCGGGTTTTAGAGGGATGTTCACATGTTTGGCAAACTCCTCATCCCCTTCTCCCAACAGATTCCCCAGGGGTACCGTATGCCCGTTATCATAGCCTACATATCTCACCAAATCACTGTGAGCATCGATCCAGATTAAACCTAACTCCCCGTCGTATCGTTCGTTCAAATAGGCAAAAGGAGCTTGTTCGACCAAGCAGTCGCCGCCAAACATGACAATGCGATCCGGTTTATGGGCATGGATCAGATGATGAGCCGCCTTTAACTGTTCGAGCAGCTGTGTTCTGCCATTCATACCGTTCTCGTTTTCAAGAGGCGTTCCATCATAGGCTTGGACGGGAACATGGATAAGGGGTTGATCATTATCCGGAGCCAGCCAAGCAAGCAGTTCGGCTCCAAAAGAGTAGTTGGGGTTGTTCCCCCCTTGCCATTGCGGCATTAACAGGCGTATCGTTTTCGTTTTTTTAGTCATGCTGTTGTCTCCTTTACTTCAAAGTAAGGTTAGTATAGACTGAGCACAAATAAAAAAGTAGTACGCACTTATTTGAAAGGTACTACCCGAAAGGATAGTGTAAATATGAGCATGGCTGAATTTAAAGGTAAAGTTAAGAATATTCAAGATACGCCTTTTGGTTATACGGTGTCCGTGATCGGCGGCAAATGGAAAATGGTCATTATCTACCTTCTTGCAGAAAACCAAACGGTTCGCTTCAATGATCTGAAGAGACAGATCGGCGCCATTACTTACAAAACATTGAGTTCGCAGCTTAAGGAATTGGAGGCGGATGGACTCGTGAAACGGAAAGAATACCCTCAAATCCCCCCTAAAGTCGAGTATAGCCTCACGGATAAAGCGGTAACGCTATTACCCGTTTTGGAAGGGTTATGCGAGTGGGGAGTAAAGAATCAATACGATTAAAATCGGAACGGCTGGCTCCCCGACTACGCTCCGCGAACGACCCGAAAACCTTGATCCGGGCCAAAGCCATTGGCATCGAATTTGCCTCGGAACGAGATCTCGTTGTTGCTGACGTCGCCGATCCAGCCGCCGCCCTTCACCACCCGAAAGGTGCCGCTTTGGCTGTTCGAGTCGCCATACCAGTCCCAGCACCACTCCCTAACGTTGCCTGACATATCGTAAATGCCTAACTCGTTGGGCTTCTGGGTGCCGATCGGTTTGGTTTGATTATGGTTGTTCTCGATGACGGGCCAGTTCCAATCTCCGGATAAGTATTGATCTCCGGCGTTTCTCCAATACCATGCAACCTCGTCGGCATTATGGCTTCCGCTGTATGCGTAGCCTTTGCTCGCCTGCCCTCCGCTAGCAGCATATTCCCACTCCGCTTCAGTAGGCAACCGATAGCCGTCAGCTCCCTCATTGATCGTGACGGTCCATTTTATATGATCATTATCATTCTTATTATTTGCGTCTTTTTTATCCTTGTGGATGTTGTAATACGGTTCGTATCCTTCCTGTATGCTTCTTCGATTGCAGTATTCCACAACGTCATACCAACTCACCATTTCAACCGGCAGTTGATCTCCAACGAATTCCGATGGATTGCTCCCCATGACTTCTTCCCACTCTTTTTGAGTGACCTCATATTTGCCGATATAGAAGCTTGATAACGACACGCTTTGTCCAGCGTAGTTGGACTTGTTGTTCTTAATAGGCCCGCCTTCTACGAACACAAGATCTTCCTTCTTATCAAGTTTATCCTGCGAACAAGCGCCGATCACAAGCATTGCTGCTATAAAAAGAAACAAGCATAGCTTTCTCATGGATAGATCTCCTTTAAGCTGATAGAAGAATCGATAAGTCATGCCCCGGTCTGCAGCTCGCCTCCGGCAACGTCGAAGGCCGCTGCTCAAACAGAGAACGGCCTGCAACGCATCCGGATAACGGATTGGTTAGGATGACGGCTTACTTATGATTGATGGTTGGGAAGTTACCACACCGTTACGTTGGAGCTCCCGCTGCTCTGATAGCCCTCTGTCGCTAACACCTGGTAAGACCAGCTGCTTCCCAGATTCATTCCTTTGCTTGCCCATGCGTTCACGTGGTTGCTGAACGTGATGCTGGAGTTTACGCCTGTAGCTCTCTTCGATTGCCGAACGCTCCAATACTGGGCAAATGTTTGTGTGCCGTCAATCGAGGGCGCGTTGTATCGCATCGTTGTATAGATGTCATAGGTGCCCCCATCGCTGGTCACGGTGCCTTTATGCGTTCCGGTAGGCCGGTAAGTACCCCAGCTGTCAACGACGTAATATTCGATCAGCGAGTTTCTCGTCCAGCCGTAGAGCGTCAAATACCCGTTGCCGGACGGCGCCCAGACGCCGGCATTGTAGTTAATCGTCCGGTTCGGCGATCCTGTATTCCAGCCTTTGCCGACAACGAAATTCCCGGTATTTTGCCACGTTACGCTGTAATTGCCTCCGGAGCCGTTAACGGCATTGACCGTTCCGCCGCCATCGGTCCAATTCTGCCAGTAGTCCGTCGCTGCGTTCGAGGTTGTTGCAAACAAACCAAAACTCATGGAAGCTGCCAGCACCAGCGTCATTACCTTTTTACTAAACTTAATCATAATCTACCTCCTCTTTTGTGTTTGCTCTGTACAACCGAATGTCGAATGATTCTCTGTTTTTTACTTTTACCTCCTTTCTAAACAAATTATAGGATGATAGCGGTTACATAAATATTAACAAATTAAATATGATGTATTGATTTTCTTGGTAATTATAGTAAGTAATGGGACACTCCGGATATTCGGTGATGACTTGCCGATACCATAAACAAAAAAAGCCGCGTTTCCCGCGACTTATGCATGCTTATATTTTGCCCCTATTCGATTACGATTCTTCTTATTGCAGACTTGCCTAACACCTTACATATTTGCGTTTAAATCCGATCTTCCCTCTCTCGATCTCTTTTTGAATATTGTCGGAAGCCAGCAGGATGCTGCTCTTCTTCTTGTCCCTTTTGATTTCGACTGGGCCGACGGCCTTCGCGATTTCTACCGCCTTATCATGGCTTGGCAAATAAGAAACCCCTACGGTGTATACAAAATTGTTCATAGCGGATTTCGTTCGTTCAGGGGAGTCGTGGATCGTGTTTTTCACCTGTTCGAGCATGCTCTCGATCTTGACGGTATCAAATGCAGCGTCCGCACGATTACCCAAAAGCCAGCAGTAGCAGCTCCAGCCTGCCGACATTTTAAGCTCTTCACCGCTAGCGATCCACTTATCGGCAACTGTTTGAGCAATTTCCGTTTCGGCCAAAGTCACGGCAACCACATAATCTGACAGCATATAAAAATAGGCACGATCCATCCAACGATCGAAATCGGCTTCCGTCATGATCATGGGGTCTGCAATAATGCCGGCAAAATACATCGCATCATAGTTGCCGGTGGTGTAAAGCTGCTCTGCTAAAGGTTGATTTTTCTTGATTTTCTTTGCTAACGGCTTCATGGCACCAGTAGCAACCCCAAAAAGCGGCTCGTGTGCACCATTGCTCATATAGTTTTTTTTAATCCGTTCCTTGCCGAGTGACTCCAGTTCCTGCATAACCACGTCGAATTCCAATATAATCCACTTCCTTTTTTGTACAGTATTCATTCGTAAATCACGTAGATATCCGGGTAAGGATGGAAATATATTAATTACGAAAAATTATATCATAAGTCGGCTTGTGCAGCCTTACAACCAAAGTTAACCATGATCGTCCTTTCTCTTTGAAAACACCCCGCTTCTCCTTATGGTGGACTGAGCCGATCTTCATTGACAGGTATAGCCGTCAATGCTAGAATTCAACGTATCATTGATGAGGAGGCTCGTGATCTATGTTACATTCCATGCGTATAAGATAAGCCGGCCATAAAAAAGCGGATTTTCCAACCACGAATGTGGGCTTTTTTTGAGTTGCTTATTTCCTGCGTATGTAGACATGGATTGCGACACGGTTAGCTTTTTTTAGCTATGCCTTTATATCGCCATCTTCTCTCGTGATCCATGCAGATTTAAGCCCCATTGTGGACTCGGATCTGTATTTTTTATTGCCAAAAAAGAAGCGTGCTGCTTCCATCTATCCGAAATTTAGACAAATCAATAGGAAATGAGGCAAATCTTATGAGATCCATGCATTGGTACTTCTTTATTTAAACCTCTCTTCTTCAATCGCAGGCGATCCTGCGAACAGAAACTGCGATTTTTGAAGGAGGAAATCAATATGGAATTCTTGATCAAAGCAAAAGATATGGTAGTGGAATATTCGGGACGAGATGTTCTGGACATTGATGAACTGGAGCTTTACAGCTATGATCGCATCGGACTGGTTGGCGTGAACGGAGCAGGCAAAAGCACACTGCTAAAAGCGCTGCTGGGGGAAATTCCTTTGTCCCATGGTAAAGTTATTCGGGAAGGCAGCTTCCATTATATTCCCCAGTTGGATGATGTCATTGTGCTGGAGATTCAAGATTACGCTTTAATCGGCAAGCTGGGAATCGAGCACTGTGACGCGGAACATATGAGCGGCGGTGAAGAAACACGGCTAAAAATAGCCCAGGCGCTCTCCGGAGAGGTGCACGGAATTTTTGCCGATGAACCGACGAGCCACCTGGATCGGGATGGCATAGACTTTCTGGTCCACCAGCTTAAATATTACTCCGGCGCCTTACTCATCATCAGTCACGACCGTTATTTCCTTGACCAGGTCGTCGACAAGATCTGGGAGTTGAATGAGGGGAAAATCACGGAGTACTGGGGCGGTTATTCCGATTACCTGCGCCTTAAGGAAGAGGAGCGGCATAGTCAGGCTGCAAAATATAAGCAGTTTACTGCGGAACGGGAGCGGCTGGAGAAAGCCATTACCGAAAAGCTTAGCCAGGCTCAAAAAGTGGATCAAAAGGCTAAAGGCGCTCCAAGAAAAAACAGCTCCGATGGCGGCGGCCGCCTGGCTCATCAAAAATCGACGGGCAGCAAACAGAAAAAGCTCCATAATGCCGCTAAAAATATGGAGCATCGAATCGAAGCTCTTGGTGAGGTGAAACCTCCTGAAGCCATGCGATCCATCCGTTTTCGGCAAAGCAAAGCCTTGGAGCTTCATCATCCGTTTCCGATTACCGGAAAAGACATTTGCAAACAGTTTGAGGGCAAGGAAATTTTCGAGGAGGCCTCCTTCCAATTTCCATTGGGTGCCAAGATCGCGGTCACCGGTGCGAATGGATCTGGCAAAACGACGCTTTTCAAGATGATACTCCATCGTGAGCATGGTATTTCCGTATCCCCTAAAGCGGAAATCGGCTATTTTGCCCAAACGGGTTACAAGCTTGACCGTGATCAAGGGGTTATGGAGTTCATGAAGGAAGACAGTGATTATGAAGTGTCGGACATTCGCGCCGTTCTGGCATCGATGGGATTTTCTCAACAGGATGTACGCAAGGCTTTATCCGTGTTGAGCGGCGGAGAAATCATGAAATTGCAGCTTGCCAAAATGCTGTTAGGACGGTACAACATACTGCTGATGGATGAACCCAGCAATTTTCTGGATCTTCCTGCGGTGGAAGCGCTGGAACAATTAATGAAGAACTATGCGGGAACCATCATATTCGTATCGCATGATTTCCGTTTGATCGACAATGTAGCCGATACCGTATATGAAATCAAGGACAAAAAAATCATTCAGAGGGAATAAGTATCGTTCGGGTCTTTAAGCGGAGGATAGGAAATGGTGTTTCGCCGGGTAAAAAGTTTGGCTTAGGACAGCCTTTATGGCGGGTCCTAAGCCTTTTCGCGTTAAACTAGGTTGCTCCATTTTTATTCAAGACGGTCTTCGTCCATTCGATATTCTAAAATATCTCCGGGCTGACATTCCAAAGCCTTGCAAATCGCCTCTAAAGTCGATAATCGTATCGCCTTTGCCTTTCCGTTCTTCAATATGGAGAGATTGGCCATCGTGATTCCAACCTTCTCAGAAAGCTCCGTAACGCTCATTTTTCGTTTTGCCAGCATCACATCGATATTGATTATTATGGCCATGTCGTTCACCTCAGATTATTAAGTCGTTTTCCGATTTGATATCGATCGCTTCTTGTAACAGCCTTTGAAGGACGGCGGCAAAAACGGCAATCACCATGGAGGCGAAAATCAAGATCAATCCGATCAAGATGATGCCCGGGGCATCGTCTTTCTCCGCAACAAGATAGAACAGCGGCAGGCCAACCACGAACAAGCTGCTGATTGTGATTGCACAGTATTTTATACTCTTTAAAGCTCGTACGGACCATTCCGAGAACGCCTTGTTCTTATCAATATAACTTAAAAGCTTAAAGGCTTGATACAGCGCATAGTAAAACGGGATCGCCGCGGCATAAAAATCGATGAATACGAGATATTTAATATAACTCATATCCGGATACAGCTCGGCAGCAAAATTCGCGATCTCCGGCACCAAAAAGATGCACAAAGCAAGAATCGGAATACCGATAAGAATAACAGCCACCTTTAAAAAGAGCGTTGAAACTTGTTTCATCAAAAGCACCTCACTTCGATATTTTCATTGTTGACTTTATCACATAATTTATCGTTTTACAATAAATCATTATTGTGTTTTATTATATTATTACTGTTAATTGATTATACTTTTTATTCTGAAATTGAAAAAAAGCATTCTTCATTACGAAGAATGCTTTCATCCACAAGATGTCACCGGAACAGGGATTCAAAGAAACCTGGAGCGAAATCGCTCACGATTTTATACTCCTTGCCGTACCTTTTATGATTGCTCGAATGGTTATCAATTAGTATATGGTCTGGACTATAAACGACTATAGTAAAGGTCGGGCCGTATTCGGTACTCAACAGGATCTCATATTCGTTGCCGCTGTGATCCCTTACGCTGTTCTTACGCAGTTTGAGATCCGAGAAGCTGTTCACGATGCGGTCAATCTCCGCTTGATCCGTCATTTTCAGCTGCTGCTCGTTCGGGCGGTTCCGGTTTCTTACAATGTCCAGCTCACGGATCGTGCCGGATTCCTTCAGCTGATCAAGGACCAGCTCCTTGAACGAGGTGCGGTTTTGACTTGCCGAATATACCGTCGCGCTAAGCAGGAGCAGGACGCAGATTGCCAAAAAGACATACCAAAAGCGCTTGCTCACCCGCATCTCCTCCCTCGTGGTTGGTCATAAAAGTTCAAGATTGTTTTCGAGTGTTCGCGGCAGCTTCTTCCATAACTATACCAAAATACTAGGCACAACGTTGGGCAAAGTGACTCATGGCTTATGATAAATGGTTATTGAACCTCAGGCGTTTCATTGCGATGCCTCATGCCGAGTTGCAATACCATTGTGGTGCTCTATAGGAAAAACAAAATAACAGACGGAGGGAAGTCGTAAGACTTCGCCCCGCCTGTTAGAGGATGTGAATTGCACTCCTGCAACCGAAATAAATAACCGTATCTCCAGTTAAAAGCATGATCTGTCGAAGTATCAATTTACTCCGGCGTTCCTTGGGTCACGCCATGGATATAGGTGAGCCAAGGGGTATCCAAGGCTCCTTGTCCCGGGTTATAGGTGAAAAAGTACTCGACGGTGTCCCCTTGCTTCAGATTGTTTACAGGGTAAGTATAGTTGCCGTTCCCCGTTGGGGTCATGGCTACGTTCAGCTGCCCGCCGTTATTGATCTTGTAATGCAGATCGGCAAAGGTAGCGCCGTTAATATAGAACAGCAGGTCATTGCCGATTTTTTCAGTCCCCTCACCTCATCGCCGATGACAATCACGGTGGATGGCGCCGGTACCACCGTGATCGTGGAAGAAGCGGTTTTCTGGCCGTCGACGGTCGTAGCCGTAACGGTTGCCGTACCCGGAGCGAGCCCCGTCACGACGCCTTCCTGGCTCACAGAGGCAGCACTCGCACCCGAAACGGTCCAAGTCACCTGCTTATTCGTTGCATTGGAGGGCGCTATGCCGGCGTTTAACTGAAGACTCTGACCCACTTCCACCTGAGCGGTGGTTGGATTCAGCGTGACGCCGGTAACCGGCACATTTCCAGGATTACCGCTGCCGTTTTCTTTATAAACCCGAACATAATCGACCTGCATCGTAGCAGGAATATCGGACGGATTCGGGGAAATGCCGCCGTCAAAATTTCCGCCGAGCGCCAGATTCATGATGAGGTAGAAAGGCTGATCGAAAGGTGCGTTCGGATTGTTTGGCGCGGCCAAGGAGTACCATTGTTCATTCGTCACTTTGAAGAAAAACTTGCCATCCACATACCATTTGATGTTGTCCTCTTCCCATACGACGGAATAGACATGATAATCATTGTTGATGTTCTGCCCTTCCGGGAAATGATATTCGCCAGAAATATGTTGGTTCGCCGGCCATGTTCCACCGAAGTGCACGGCACCGCTCGTCGAACCAGGCAATCTCCCTCTTGCTTCCATCACGTCGATTTCGCCGGATGCTGCCCATGTTCCGTAAGGGCTGTCTTGCGGAAGCATCCATAGTGCCGGCCATACGCCATTGCCAGTCGGCAGTTTCGCACGGAAGTCGACTCGTCCGTACTTCAGGGTAAAATGATTCTTCGTGTTAATCTTACCGGAGGAGTACTGGGCATACCGGTTCGGATCCTGCGGGAAAGCTTTGGGATCGTTTAATGCGCGGATGTTCAGCTTCCCGTCCTGCACGAACACATTTTGCGCACTATCGGTATAATGCTGCAGCTCCGCGTTGCCCCAGCCCCAGGTGTTAGGATCATCATTAAGATAATAACCTTGTTCATAGTTCCATTTGCTTGTGTCCAATGTCGTGCCATTAAATTCATCCTGCCAAATGAGATTCATGCCTTGGATGGCCGGGTCGCTTGGTGTCCCGATCGCAATATCCTCTTGGTCGCTTACATCCGGGCGAGGAGCATCCGGATTGCCAATCAACGTGTAGTTGACGTAGTTGCTGCCCACGCTGCCTCCCTTTAGCCCGTTCAATGGATAGCCGATCCGGATCTGCATATCTACCTGGATGGGCTGAAACCACAGGCCATAAATATAATCGGCCCAATATCCCCATTGATTCGCATCGGACATGTTGTTATAGCCATTGGCAGCGTATGTAAATCCGCTCTGGCCGGAATTCCCCAGCTCAACCCACTGCCCGTTGATGTTAATCTGATATACGAAATTATCAAGCTCCTTACCTATCGGCGCTCCCCCGTCAATCTTAGGCAGCGGAATGCCGATAGAACCGTTAGCATCTGCCGTAAAGGTCGTTCCCTCATAAGGCGTAATGACATACGAATTTCGTACGGCTTCATTAAAAGTGATGGTATACACGACGTTAACTCCGGACGTTTTCGATTCCAATTTGACGTGGATCGACTCCGTTACGGTAAACCAATACCCGCCGCCTCCGTCCGTGAATTGTCCGAAGTTTTGGTCATAGATCCAGCCGCTTGCAGCGTTGTTGTCGATGTCAATCCAAGCACTGCTGTTAACAGGCTTTACATACACCTTCAAATCATCATCGACGGCTGCATAGGTCACGGCCGGATCGTTATTGAACGTAGGGTAGGTAAAACCGGCGCCCCCCGTAAAGCTTGCAGTAATCTGCGGCCCTTGGGTCGGCGTCATGGCCGTGATCGTGGTTTTGTTAATGTTCTGAAACACCAGCCTGTAATCCAGGGTAACCCCATTCGCTTTCGAGTACAGCTGAATCTCCGTCGTTGCAGAAAGCGTGAACCAATAACCTGTAAATCCTCCGTCGCTCCAATGTCCCCAATTCTGATTATAAATAAAGCTGCTCACACTATCGATATCGACCCAGCTGCCGCCCACTTTCACTTTGACGCCCACGTCTTGGGCTACATCATTCCAAGTAGCTGCGCCTCCGTTGAATATGGGCATAACAAAGCCATAGCTGGCCTGTCCGACTCCTGATTTGGAGATGACCGGTCCGTCAGCCGCCGAAAAGTAATCCATCGAGGTCACCGTAGTATCTGCTGCCTCGACCTTCGAAGCTGGCCATAATCCGACACTTGCCAGCATGACAACCGCGAAGAACAAACTCAATCCCTTTTGCAAGTACCGCCTTTCCGTCGCGTAAGATCTCTTCATGAATACCCTCCCTTGTTCATATTGTGTGCTCTCAGCAATAGCACCTGCAGGAAAACGCTTACAGCTGAGGACGTCTTCATTCTATCGAATTCCTAATCTGATGAATAGGTTCCAAATTTAGGGTAAGGTCTCAATATTTTGGATAACTCAAATGCAAAGACTTGGCTACTGTCAGAAATTCGCGAATCATGGTGCGTAGAGTTATTTTCCATGCGACAATGAACAGAAGGCTGCCTCTTCGGCAGCCTTCTGTCTTTTGGATTAGTTGACATAATATTAATTGGGTAAACTTTAAATTATCATGTGGAGGACGCCAACAATTACGTCACTTGTTTCGCTTGCTTGCTCAAAATTCGGTTCACTTTCTCGGCGCTCAGCCACATGAAGATGAGGAAGGCAAGGACAACGGAAGGGAACAATCCGATGCTTGTCTGCGAAGCGACCAATCCAAACATGGGGGGAAGCAGCGTGGTCCCCGTATAGGCGACGGCCATTTGATAACCCATCAGCTTGGCCGAATGTTCTTTTCCGAACCGAGAAGGCGTTTCATGAAGAAGTCCAGGATAAATGGGCGCAAGGCCAAGTCCAATCAGCATAAATCCCGTCAGAGAAAAGGAAGCACTAAGAGGTAGCACAAGGATAATCCCACCTAGAATGGTGATGAGCTGTCCATAGCGGATCAACAGACGATTGGCAACCTTCAGCGTGATAAAGCCGGTAATCAGTCTTCCTAGCGTAATACCTCCGTAATATAAAGAAATCCATATGGCAGCCGTATCGGCTGAAATATGTTTAGCACCGACAAGGTAACTGGCTCCCCACAACCCCACCGTGGTTTCGACTCCGCAATAGAATAAAAATGCCGTAAGTGTTGGTTTAACGCCTCTGATTCGAAATATGCCTGTTTTTACGATCTGCTCCTGTTGGCGCTTTTCATTATCGACTACGCTTTCGGCTTGCGGCCGGTCAATCTCCCGCATTGCTGCGACGCGTTTCCATAACGGGAGCGTAATGAGCAAAATGATTACAAGCGAGAACTGGATTATGGATACAGTTGTATATCCGCTTCTCCAGGAGTTATGATCTGCAATGTAAGAGGACATAATAATGGGCCCCATTGTTGCCCCGACACCCCAAAAGCAATGTAACCAGTTCATATGATGCGCCTTATAATTCTCAGCAACATAATGATTCAAAGCAGCATCCACAGCACCCGCCCCTAAACCCAGTGGAATGGCCAAAACGACAAGCCAAGCCATAGAGGGAGCCAAGGAGAAACCAAGCAGAGCTCCTGCAGTCAGGAAGCAGCTGAACAGGGTGATTCTCCCTGTTCCTAACCGCTTTATCATAGAGCCGCTTGCCAGACTCGAAACAATGGTTCCTCCTGCAATAACCATGGACACGATGCCTGCAGAGCCGACGGAAGACCCAATGTCGGGCCATATCACCGGCCAGGCGGATCCAAGTAAAGAATCGGGTAGTCCCAAACTAATAAAAGCCAAATAAATGATAATCAAAAACCAGGTTGCCAAGCGTACACCTTCTCCCCTTGTAAATACATCTTCGTTTCACTAAATAAATACTCTTTATAAAGTGTATTTATTTAATATGCAACAGCATCTTTTTTTTGTCAAGATTCAAAACTCAAAAAACCCTCGGAATATCAATTCCGAGGGTTCCGGTCAACTGCAAGATCAAGGGTCGGTTCCAATTCTTGCAGGGTTAGCCAGCGCATGCCTGCTTCAAAGTCCTCTTGAAACGTCTGCTTCAACACCACTTCAGGATAAGAAGGCATGGGATGTTGAAGCCGATAAGTTTCCCAAGCCTGAGACCAGGCTTCCGCCTCCATTCGGTATTGATATATCACGATTTTGTCAGGTGCCAGGACGGCATTAACAGTATGTATGATTTTACACACAGCATGCACAAACTTCTCCGTTGTCATGTCTTGACTCCAATCCAGGCCAATGGGCAGAAATTTGATCTCGCCCGACATGCCGTTCTTCCCTTTAACGATCCTCCCATCGAGATAAATAGCTAGGCCAGGCGGATATTTCATAGGGAAGTACATGCCTAGCACGCACTGGTCACCTTCCAAATCCTCCTTCATCGAATAACCGCTAATGGCAGCATTCACATCATTCTCGACCATTACGGGCAGCCCAAATTGAGATTCGATCTCTTCAATCATGCGAAACCCGGTTAATTCTCGATGACTGCTTACCGTAATTTCTCCATTGACGGCCTGTCCCGGAATGCCGATACCAATCACCTTGATGGAGGGATAAAGCCCAATGTAATGCTCAATGATTTCATAGAAGCGCTGTCGATCAAATACAGGCATGGTGTATTCTTCTTTGGCCAACTGATCATTTTCCAAATTCACGACGGTTGCCGAGATCAGCTCTTCTCCCTGCTTCTCCTTCAAATAAACAACAAGAGCCAGGCTGAAATTATAATTATATCTATAGGTTAGCGCGGGCCTCCCGCCGTTGGACGGAACGATATCGTCTTCAAACAATTCCCCAAGCTCATACAGCTCCTTGACCAACGAATTCACCGTAACCACACTCAGCTTGGTCAATGAGGCCAATTGGGGCTTCGTCGCCGTTTCTACTCGCTTCATGGCTTTGCGGACAATATTTAAATTGATTTCTTTCATTAAGTTAGCGTTTGCTTTTTTCATAAGCCCCCCTGCACACATGTTTCATCTTAATCTATGTTATCCCTATGATATACTACTTTACCTGGTATACAAAACGGCATAATCATGCGTAAAGAACAAAAAAACCGCATATGTCATGCGGCTTTATATGTTACTGAGATGAGATCCGGTAAACTAATTCGGTGAGGCTTCTTCCTGCGGCAGCGGCATGCCCGCTTCAACCAATCGCTTATTGCGCATGAAGAAAACAGTAAGTATTAGCATCAACAGCCCCGTACCGATCAGCAGCCATTCGATTTTGACCATGTCGGCAAGCGGACCGAATATCAGCATCCCGATGGGCATCATGGAAGTCGAAATCATCCCGAAGACACCGAATATACGGCCCAGATAATTTTCATCCACCTTCTCCTGCAGCATGACGGTCGTTGGCGTATTAAATATGGGCATCGCTACTCCGAATACAGCCATGATGGCCAAGTAAATCCAGAATACAGGCACAATGCCGAGCGCAAACGTGGACACGGCCATGACGAAGCTGGCTATAGCCATCGTGTACACTTTATTTTTAAAGCCGCCCCAGGAAGCAATGATCCCCCCTCCAGCCATCATGCCGACGGAAAACGCGATCTCGATTGCCGTCAAGCGCCATACATCGTCCCCGAAGCTGCGGGTAACCTGCAGCGGAGTCAGAAAGGCAGCAGGCGCCATAAGCACGAAGAAAAAGGCGAAGAAGATAAAAAACGACTTGAGAAAAGCATGCTGTTTAATGTAGACCAAGCCCTCTTTGAAGTCGTCCAGATAACCCGTTTTTTGGGTGTCCGACGCCTTTTTGTGCAGCGGAATTTTGAGAAAGACAAACAATGTAAAGATCGCGATCGCAGCCGTAACGACGTCGATAAAAAAAATCGCCTCGATCGTTGCTACAGTGAGCAATCCCGCGCTGACGATGGGCGCTACGAACATGATCAGCGCTTGTAGGCTGCCGTTAATTCCGTTTACTTTCGTCAGCTTATCTTGCGGCACGATTTGAGGCAATATGGCTCCGACCGCTGGAGTCTGAATTCCGGCCCCGAGCGCGCGTACGGCGGAAATGATAAACAGCAGCCAAACCGCCTGATAGCCAAGCATAAACGTAATGGCCAACATCAGCGTAACCACCGCGATCATAGAATCCGCGATCATAATGAGCGTTTTACGGTTGAAGCGGTCCGCCCATACCCCGGCAAAAGGCGACAGCAGGAACGTCGGAATGAATCCGCAAATAATATACAGCGTCATCATGATGCCCGACTGCGTCGTCAGCGTAATGTGCCACATAATGGCATATTGAACCAAGGCAGACCCGAACAGCGAAAGTGTTTGGCTGCTTAAAAAGAGAATGATGTTCCTTTTCCAATGGATTTTCTGAGCATCTTCGGTTTCTGACATCGTCCCACCCTTTCGTATGATCTCGCTACCGCGAATTACACTCATTATAACGTTTAACGCCAGGCGACATTTCTTCTTAATTGCTCATTATGCGTTATCCGCGATCCATATATCCTACAGAATATTTCTAAGTTATCCTATAAAACGCTTGATGAAAACATGTATCGCCTTTTCTTATTTGCTGCCGCGCTCCACCTTGCGTTCCGTCAGAAAGTAGATCAATGCCAAGGCCGGAAAAAGAACGCCTAGCCACATCGCCGCTTTCCAGCCGCCCATAGCGTATGCCCATCCCCCTGCTGCGGAGCCTATGGCCCCGCCGGCAAAAAAGATCGCCATATACAAGCCGTTCAGCCGGCTCCGTACCTCGGCTCCCAAAGTGAAGATCGCGCGTTGTCCCAACACCAAATTGGCGGACACGCCCATATCCAGCAGGATGGCGGCGAGCACCAGGATTACGATAGAGAGCAGAGAACCGCCGGCAAACACGATCGGCAAAAGTCCGGATAGTATCACCAGCACGATGGATATTCCGGTTGCAGGCCGGATCAGGCCCTTATCCGCAAAACGGCCGGCAAGAGGCGCGGCGGCCGCGCCTGATACCCCCGCCAAAGCAAACAACGCAACGCCTGCAGAGGAAAAATGATACAGCGGACTTGTTAATACAAGCGGAACCGTTGTCCAGAACAGACTGAACATCCCGAACAGAAAAGCGTGATACAGAGCTCTGCGACGTAGAATCGGCGTCGTTTTCAGCAGCCGCAGCATGGATGAGATGATAGCCGGATATTGATCGGACGTCTGCGGCTTTCTTGCCGGCAATACTTTGATCAAAACCAGAGCCAATACGAAGAGAATGGCGGATGAAATCAGAAAGATAGCGTGCCAGCCGAAATAATTTTCCACCAAACTCGAAACCGGACGGGCCAGCATGATTCCTAACAGCAGCCCGCTCATGACATTACCGACATTACGTCCTCTCGTCTCCTCCGGGGAGAGATGCGCTGCATATGGGACCAAGATCTGGGCCGCAACGGACCCCACGCCGATAAACAAGGAGGCGGCAAGAAACAGAGCGGCGTTTCGGGCTGCGGCAGCAAAGATTAAAACCACGGCCGTCAGAATCAGCAGCGTAACCACCAATTTGCGATTTTCGAGCAAATCTCCCAAAGGAACGATGAACAGCAAGCCGATCCCGTAGCCGATTTGGGTCAGCGTGACGATGACCCCCGCTGCTCCTGAAGATAATCCAATAGATGAGCTGATGGACTCAACTAAAGGCTGCGTATAGTAAAGATTGGCAACGATCAAGCCGCACGCAACAGCAAGAATCAACATAATCCAGGGCGATGCGGTGATCTCCAACTTTCCCTTTGCATGTCCATTTGCATTCATAATAAGCGCTCCTTTTATTATAAAAATGATAGTGTAACTATATTGGAACGTTCATTCCAAAATGAGAATACATTCCCCCTCCATGCTTAAGCAAGGAGGAATCAATTGGAATGATCGTTCCGTAATGATGAAAAAAAGCTTTACAGCGACTCGATAACGGCGTTCATCATGCCGCGGACCTTATCGCTGTCGCTTTGGATCCTGGCCATCACGTTGATGCTGTGATTGAGATTAAGCAGCAGGAACGATAACATTTTTATGTCTTTCTCGGGGGAAATTTCGCCCGTTTCCTGACCCTTTTTTAATTTCTCGTAGAACAGCTGCTCGAGCTCCGTAAAGCTCTGGCGAATCGTATTCTGCAAGGGCTCATCCATGGCATCCAGACCCACGGAAGCGTTCGTAATCAGACATCCGTTCGGATAAGCTTCACCGTGCGTCGCAAACGCGTTCGTGATATGCAGCTCAAAATATTGGCGGATCCCGGTGATCGCAGAAGGGGCTTGGTTCATCAGATCGCGTTTTTTTTGCGACATTTTTTTGTATTGCTGGATGGCCTCATAATAAAGCGTCTGTTTATCCTGAAACGTTTCGTACATGCTGGATCTGCTTAATTCCATGGATTGCAATAAATCCGGTATGCTTGCCCCCTCGTACCCTTTCTCCCAAAAAACGATCATCGCTTTGCGAAGCACCTGCTCACGGTCAAATTCTTTGGTCCGTCCCATTCATACCTCCTCCTTCTCAACACGAGTATAAACTATCTGGAACGAACATTCCAGTATTTTTTAATCCGTTATTTTCACCGTACCTCCATTCGAAGCAAAATAGATGGGGTTTGTCACGGCCGCCATCGACATGCCAGCCGCCTGTCCGAACTGCCGCCAAACCTCTGCCCGTAAGAAGCTTCTATGCTTAGCGTCAAACGTTAGTATAACTCCACCTTCCGAGTCCACAGCGGTTTCTTCCTCAAGACCCCGCTCGCTGTACAGGCGAATCAGATCGCCCGCCATTAAATCATCCAGTTGAACGACCACCTCGTGACCGGCTTGCTCATATGGCACTTCATCACCAATGCCGTAGTCACCGCACTGAAGGTTGGCAAAAGGGCCGTCAGGCGAATTGGTAATCACGACGCGGCCATCCTTAATACCGTTTAGAACGCCTTCCACCGTTTTTTCATGGGTCCAGACCCATACGCATGGCATCGCATGCTTCACATAGGAATCCGGGCGATGCACATCGCTTCCGCCTACGGCTACCAGGCGTCTCCCTGCGACAAGCTGTTCCTGCCACCAAGAAAGCGCGCGTCTGTTGTGCTCTCTCCATGGCCCGTTCCAAATTTCTACCCCGTCGTAATCCACATCGAAATCCCACTCCCACGGGCAGTGATCACAGTGCGTATGGTTCAGCACAATCTTGGCCCCCCGCTCGCGGGCGACTCGAAACTTCTCGCGAACATCGGATATGCCCGATACGCGAAAATCATCCATGGCGCTCGTCACGCCAAGGAAATTACTATGACCATAATTCGTCGTAAACTCCGTACCCGGTATCATAAGCACAGAGGTCCCTCTCGGATAAGCAAGGTTCTGGCTGCTCGTATTATGATCGGTCATAGCCATAAAATCGCAGCCCAGGCTTTCCATGATGGTCGCATTTTCTTCCAGCGTATAAGAGCCGTCACTATGAATGCTATGTGTGTGAAGGTCTCCCTTCAACCAGCGCCATGTCTTGTAGGTAAATTCGATTTCAATCGTGACCAAACAACCCTGAGCGGGTACCTTGTAGGCATTATGGAGAATAGCCCATTCTCCTGTCGCCAACCGTCCGGGCAGATAACCCGGAGTGGCTGTATTCGGACCGATATTGAATTCCTGACGAGCCCCTCCGCTCCAGCCTCTTACTATCTCCGCGTCCCGTATTCCTAGATCAATAACCGCTTCGGCGGGGGCGCCGCCATGGGAATCCACCAGAAAGCTTACGTGGATTTCTTCGACATCCGGTGGCATTTGGAACGGAATTTCAATGTACGAGCTTTGTTCCGAATGCTCAATGTATCGTTTGAAAACCGATGTGCTGATCTTCCGCTCGAGTTGTGCCATATTGCTTCCTCCTCTTCTCTGCCTATTCTTTATTTGCGCCGACAAACATTCCTTTGACAAAATATTTTTGCACATATGGGTAGATGATGATGAGCGGGAGCAAGGCAATGACAATCCCCGCCATTCGGACATTGGTCGTGATCATGAAATTGCTCGAGGTCGAATCGGTATCGACGATGAGCGATTTCAGCGCGATTTGCAGCGTATATTTGGACGAGTCGTTAATATAGAGCACAGCCGGCGTGAATTGGTTCCAGCGACTGACAAACTCAAACAGCGTAACCGTTGCCAGTCCTGCGCTCGCAAGCGGCAAATACATCGTAAAGAAGATCCGAAGATCCCCCGCACCATCGATCCGGGCCGATTCCGACATCTCGTAGGGAACGCTCAAAAAGAAATTTCGCATGAGCACGACGCTGAAGCCGGAGACGAAACCCGAAAGTATCAATGAGGACAGCGTGTTAAGCAGTCCTAAATCCTGATTCACGATATACAGCGGGATCATGATCGCCTCGCTTGGAATCATCATCGTCAGCAGGATCGCGGATAACATCCACTTTTTTCCGGGAAGACCTTTCTGTATCAGGACATAGCCCGCCATGGAACTTAGGAAGACATGACCTAAGGTACCGACAACGGTCACAATGACATTGTTCGTAAAAGGCAAATAAAGCTTCATGCGGTTCCATACGGTGGAGAATCCCTCGAGGCTGAATTCCTTGGGCCAGAGTACGATCCCCGGCTGCATGGAAGCAAAATTGGATGAGAATGCAAGCGCGAGTGTATTTATAAACGGAATAACCATAGTTAAAACGAGCAAAAGGAGGAACAGAACATTGATCGTATCAAACAAACGGCCAGGCAGGCTTATTTTATTCATCGATTTCATATACCGACTCACCCTTCATCGTAGCGGATCACCGCTCTTGTTACATACGTCAGCGTGAATGTTGCCAAAATCACCAGGAAGCCGGCCGCCGTTGCAGGTCCAACGCTAAATTCCAATATCCCTTTTTGATAGGTGTACATCATAATGACGTCAACTTTCTTGGCAATGGCGCCATTACTCATCACGAATATTTGATCGAATAAACGCAGGATACCCAATACATTTAACATGATGACCACTTTCATGGTGGAACGAAGCATCGGAACGGTAACGTAACGGACCTTCTGCCATCGACTGGCGCCGTCCATGCTAGCAGCCTCATACAGCGAGGGATTAATGTTTACGATGGCGGCCAAATACATAATGCAGGTATACCCCATCTCCTTCCAACCTGAAGTAAGGATCATGACGATGCGGGCATAACGATCCGAAGAGAGGAACCCGACCGACTGGCCGCCGAATAGCTGAATGATCTGGTTTACGATGCCTGTATCCGGAGACAACAGCAGAATCCACATCCCCCCTACGACCACCCAAGAGAATAAATGAGGTAAATAGACGATCATCTGGGTCATTTTTTTGAACCAGGCGGAAGCCACTTCATTTAAGGAGAGCGCAAGAATCAGCGGCAAAAAGAAGTTGATGATAAAGCCTCCGGCTCCGATCACAATTGTATTCTGAAAAACTTCCCAAAACACCGGATCCTTCAGTACCCTCAGATAGTTATCGAAACCGATAAAGGGCCGGTCTCCGATCAGCCGGTAATCTTGAAAGCTGATGGCTAGTCCCCGAGCCAGCGGATAAAAGGAAAAGATGAGGAAATAGGCCAAGATGGGAAGCATCATAAAATATAGGGTTTTGTATTTGAATATGGCTTTCACGGAATATCACCACCATGATCGAAAAATAAAGACGGAGCGGCGTAATCACCGCCCCCGCTCTTAAAGCTTTAATCGATATACCCGCCGGCTTTCAGTGCTTCCCGCATTTTCTTTACGGCGTCGGCTGCCGGCACCTCGCCCATGATCGCTTTGAAGGAATGTTCATTGATGATCTTCTCGGCATCCGCCCAATGGGAAGGCGTTAATTCCAAAGCAGCGTATTGATCGACGAGATCCTGCGCTTCCTGCACGCCCGGGAGTTTACCGAAAGGCGCTTCGACGTTACGGTTGTACCAGAAAGGAACGCCATGGTCGGAAGCATGCTCTTTGCCGGTTTGCGTCAGCGTATACTTGCCGTTGTCAACCGTGTAATCCACATCCTTGATCCCTAGACTGCCCAGGGTAATCCCTTCCTCCGAATGCCACCATTCAATGAATTCGAAGGCTGTTTTCGGATGCTCCGCATTCACGGGAATAACCCATACGTCCGGATCGCCCCTGCGCAGCATGTGGTTGCCGTTTGCATCGGCAGCACCAGGCAAGCCCTTCGCTTCGAATTCCGTATTCGGGTCTTGTTCATGACGCGTGTTGTTCAGCATGCCTACCCAAGCGTCCCAATACGTAATCATGCCAACGCGGTCCGCAAGGAATAGGTCGCGCATTTTACCGGTGTCATTCGTGGTGAAGTTCGGATCCAGAATGCCTTCCTCAAACAGCTTGTTCAGCCATTCATAAACCGGGATGGCCGCATCCGTGGAATACGGAACGTCCAGCTTGCCGTCAGCGGTTTCCACGTATCGTTGTTTCAGGCCTGCGGCGCTGAAGAAGCCCTGCAGTTCGTACATGCCGGCCGTGCTGAGTCCGTACGTGTCTTTCTTGCCGTTGCCGTCCGGATCTTGTTCGGTGAAAGCTTTGAGGACGTTGTAATAATCGTCCAGGGTTTCAGGCTCGGACAGATTTAATTTGTCCAGCCAGTCCTTGCGAACGATCGGCATCGTTCCGCCTTGGTACTTGGTGAACACGCCGTAGATCTCACCATCCTTCGTCTTGACTTGTTCCCACTCCTTGGCGGGAATGACATTGGGATCCGAAAGCACCTTGGAGCCGTTCACTTGATTGGTCAACGGTGTAAGGATTCCTTGATCAATGAAAGTGGACATTTTTTCTTTGCTGATCTGCAGCAGATCGAACTTTTCCCCGGAAGCGATGGCTGCCAGCAGCTTCTGGTCATAGTCAGCCGCCGGCTTGTTCATCGTTACCTTGATACCGGTTAGACGCTCGATTTCCTGCTCGAACTGCGTGTTCTCTTCAGGCGTTTTGCCGCCGATGACACCCGTCATGATTTTGAGCGTGCGTTCTTCGGCATTCGATGCAGCCTGGGACGCGGTATTGCCGCCTTCCTGTGTACTGCTGCCTGCGTTCGGGGAACACCCCGCAAGCAGCCCGCCGAACAGAGATACAGCCATGATTGCACTCATGATCTTGATTCTTTTTACCAAGCTAACCACTCCTTCATTGTGTCGTTATGATAGAAATTTGCAGGATTCCCTTACAACCAGCTGTGCGGGTATGATGATTTGCCTGTGGATACGTTTATCGCTTATTTTCTCGAACAACAGCTTGGCTGCTTCCGCTCCGAGCGCCTCTGCCGACAATTCCACGGATGTCAGCTTTGGATTCATATCCTGAGCCAGAATAGCATCATTGCTGAGAGCGATGACCGATAGCTGATCAGGCACCTCGATTTCCAGCTCCCTGGCAGCCCTCAGCACGCCAAGCGCCACTCGATCCGTATCCGTAATGACTGCCGTATAGTTCATGTTTCCATAGGTGTTCATGATGGACATATATCCGTATTCCGTGCCGTTAGCATGCAGCTTGTGGTCATAGTACACCACATACTCTTCGGGCATCGGCAGGCCGTGTTGGCTATATGCCTCCGCCAAGCCATGTTTTCGATCATAGGACACGGTCATATCGGAGGATGCATTCAGGAAGAGCACGGTTTGATGTCCGCCCCGGAGCAAATAATCTCCAACCTGTTGAGCCACGTTGGTATTGTTGTTATCCACGTAACTGATCGTATCGTCATAAGGGTCCGACCGCCCCACCAGCACTAAAGGAGTGCCCATCATCAGGTACCGTTGAATTCGCAAATCATTTTTCCGGGGGTTGAGCAGAATGACGCCATCGACAGGATCCTGCGAATATAATGTGGGATCCTCCTGCTCGGGCAAGGTGTCCAGAACTAGGCGGTACCCTTGCTTGGAGCATTCCTTAATGACACCGTTTATCAGCTGAGTATCGAATGCCGTCATCGTCCCATCAGGCGGGAGAGGTATCTTGAGGCCGATGCTCATCGTTCGCTTGATCGCCAGGCTCCGGGCCAGGTGATTCGGAAAATATCCCAGCTCTTGGGCTACCTCCAGTACCCGTTCCGTCACTTGTTGGCTGATCGGCCTTTTTTTGCTGAACACACTGGACACGGTCCCCTTGGAAACTCCAGCCATTCTGGCGACGTCATCAATGGTAGCCATCTATCATTGTTCCTTTCTCTAGCAGATTCTGATGGATTGCGCTTGATCATTAAACCGGTTTAATAACCCTACGTGATTGATTTTAAAAAAGAATAATTGAATAGAATGCAGGTTTTTGTTAATTGAAAATTAAATCTTTGGAATGAAACTCGTTTCTTTTTGGCAAACAAAAAAAGCCGCCTATCAGGCGACTTGGTATGCACGTATATGATAGAAAGCCTTCCTAATTGAGTTCAGTTACCGTTAAAGTTTATCCTTCCGGTGCATCCCCTAGGCTTTCTTTGAGCGCATCGCTTTACATTGAGTTATGCTGTTATCGTTCATGAATCTGAGGTATTCGTCTGACTCTACAGCATAGATCGCGACTTTCCCTTCAGCGTCATGATGAATCCCCCAGCCATAGCGCTTTCCTAAGGACGAGGTTCGGAGACAAGGCTGCCCTTTCGAAAAAAACTTCTCGCGAGCGGCTTCCCTTTCCGTTTCCGAGATATGATTGCGCTCAGCAAACACTTCGAACAACACATCCTCTTGCGTGTATCGGTATGGGTGGTTCGATAGCATCTCATACTGAATCACCGGTATGGTCTTAGACTCGCCTTTTGCTTTCGGAATGACAGCCTCGCTGACAGGGCAGTCTTCGGCTATTTGAATAAAGGTATCGTATTCATTCATGTCTTTCATATGTAAGAATGACCTCCATTACTTTTAGTCCTCTCGGGCAAACCTTCCGATAACAACATCATATCCTCTTTGGGTTTGGAGTGGTAGTCCCTAGACGTGGCTGAAGCGTTCGCTGATTTACATAAGTTAGTTCTACCGTCTGCATTGCATGCGAGTTTCCTTGATGGAAATCGATTTTTGGATAGTAATGTAATTTATTGTAACGCCATTCTCGGGTGTATCGGTCAACGTTAAATGAATACGATTAAATGGTGAATCACCGTGAGTGCATCTATAATTTAAGGCGCATTGATGGACGACATGCCTTCTTGTATTCCCAAGATTGAAACCAATGATGTTTTAGGAGGATTTTTATGAGGGAGAAGCTGTTAGACTAACAGCATGCGGACACTGATTCCGCTAATTATCATGCAAACGTGCTAATTATAAGAGGACACAGGTTCCGCTATTATCATGCATACGTGCTAATTAGAAGGTTATGCGGACACAGGTTCCGCTATTGCCCAGCATACCACCGCAAAAACAGGACAAAGCCGTGAATAACGGATACTGTGTCCGCCAAGCCTTCAATTGGGTACACTTTTGGGGAAATAGCGGATCTACTGTCCGCATGCATCAGTGCACCCAGCCCATTTTTAATTCCAGCATGAAAATAGGCTATTATTAACGTTAGCTCAGTTCATCCGTTAGAAGAACCCCATGTATTTATCCAAATAACCATCTTATCAAACCTAACTTCTTCATATCCAACACGTTGGTTGAATATACGTAGAAATCTCATACGCACTCTTAACTTGTATCCATAAAAGCCCCTCCCTTCTATATGTCACCCCCTGAAGTTCTATTGCATGTACCTTCTCTTCGTATGGAAAATAGAATCCAACGTGTTGAAAAGCTGTAAAGACCCGTCGATTGACGGGTCCCTACAGCTTCTTTGCATACCTATATCTCTCAAAAAAACTAATCCTATTCCGAACAAATCAAAAACGAATGTTTCAATCGAATTATGTCAGAATCATGCCAGATTGATGCTTCGGATCGCTTCTACGCTTACTTTCGGTTTGCGGTCTTCCGTCAGCAAGCCGTTCACTTCCTGCTGCACGTCCGTAATTTGCGTATAACAGAATCCGCACACATAAGGCAAATTCTTGATCGCTTGTGTGATTCCTTCGTACCGTTTCAGGAATTCATCCTCGCTGCGAACCTGATTGCCGTAGCCCCAGCCCTCTTCGCTTGTAAAAGCGATGCCGCCGTATTCGCTGATGATGACGGGCTGGCCTCGATAGCCGTAACCCTGCGCGAATGGATAACGATGTGTATTATGCGCGATTTGGTTGCCTAACAGCGCATCCTTGTCCCGATACCGCTCTTCCAGCATAGCACCGATTTCTTCATAATCGTGGAGCGTAATGATATCCGAAACGGTATGCTCCCAGCCGTCGTTCACGATCACTGGCCGCATCTGGTCGAAAGCCTTGGTCAGATGATAGATCGATTCCGTAAATTGCTGCTGCTTGCGATTGGTCGATATATCGGAAATTCCCCAAGACTCGTTGAACGGTACCCAGGTGATGATGGAAGGATGGTTGTAATGCTGCCGGACGACGTCCATCCACTCTTTCGTGAACCGCTCGACCGCATCGTCTCCGAATTCGTAAGTCGATGGCATTTCCGACCACACCAACAATCCTTTGCGGTCACACCAATATAAATAACGGGGATCCTCCAGCTTCTGGTGCTTGCGCACGCCGTTAAAGCCGAGTGCAATCGTTTTGTCGATGTCTTCCAGCAGCGCTTCCTCCGACGGAGGGGTCAAATGCGTATCGCTCCAGTATCCTTGATCCAACAGCAGACGCTGATAAATCGGCGTATGGTTCAAGATGATTTGATCCCCCGCGATCCGAATGCTCCGCATGCCGAAATAAGAATAGGCGGTGTCGATCGGCTTTCCGTTTTGCTTCAGAATCATCTCGACGTCGTATAAATTCGGATGGTTCGGATGCCACGGCTTGACTTTCCATTCGCCCACAGCTTCGTTTACGACGCTCACATCCACCGTTACCGTTCCGCGTTCCACGCTCGTTTCACTCGAACGGATCAGCTTCCCGTCAAACCGGATGATGGTCTGGAGGGTTAACCCGTCGTAGCCGTGCGCGGCATTGCCCAGTTCATAACCGAAATTCGCCGACCCGCGTTCCAGTTCCGGCGTTATCTTCACCCGGCTGATGTGAATTGGATTCACGTATTCCATCCATACGGTTTGCCATATTCCAGTCGTCTGCACGTACCAGCACCCGAAGTTGTCCTTCATCCATCGCTGTTTGCCGCGCGGCTGCGTGCAGCTGTTGCCGTCCACGACTTGTACGGTAATCCTGTTCTCGCGTCCATACTCGACTGCTTCCGTAATGTCGAAGGAAAAGGCCGCGTATCCGCCTTCATGCATGCCGATTTTGCTGCCGTTGACCCACAGGGTCGCCGCGTAATCGACCGCTTGAAAATGCAAAATGATCCGTTTGCCTTCTACCTCCGCAGGTACGGCTACACTTCGTTCATACCATACGCAAGGATGAAATGTTTCATCCTCGATGCCGCTTGCTTTCGTTTCATACGCAAAAGGCACCGTGATTTTACGGTCAGCCTGAAGGCGTTCGTACCATTTGGCGCTTTCTCCTTCCAGAGCATCGTCGAAGCGAAAATCCCATTCCCCGTTCAGATTTACCCATTCCTCGCGTACCAATTGAGGTCTGGGATAGTCCTTTATATATTTGTGCGAGCTAGACATTATGTTCCACTCTCCATCTTCTGTTAGTTTATCGTTTCTATTTGGTTCCTATGGATTCTACCGTTAAATCGCCAAGCCCGATCTGTTCGGCATGAACCGATCGAATGCCGACCCTCCCCTGCATGAAGGCCTGGGGATCGTCATACGTCAGGACAGGCTCTTCTCCATCCTCTACGAAGACGCGGATCGTGCCGTGAACTGCTTCGATGCGCAAGCTGACGGGCTTGTTCCGTTCCAGCTCCATTTTGATGCTTTGAAGCAGCTCGGAATCGTAATTATGTTTGTACAGTTCAAGTTTCGTGGCGGTAACCGCGAGAAAATATCCCATCAGCGAATCGCTCACTTGATCCCTGAAATCCGACTCGTTTGTCACCCGGAAGAGTACGCCCGCTTGACCGGACGGATCATCGCCCAGCGTTACGGTCGTCCTGATGCGGTAGTCGGACCAAAGACGGCTGCCTCCGTACATCTTGGCATCGGCATCGGCTGCTCCGGCATAACTGCCGGCGGTTTCGATCCATGGTCCGTGAACATCCTCTGAGCTTGCTTGTTCCAGCAGACGTTCTACCTCGAACGTTTGTTCATCGACCAGCTCGAAATCCATCGTTTTCCACTCTAGCTGCCCGTTGTCCAATTGAATCGCAAGGCTATGTAATCCTTTTTCTAGCTTTAGATATCCAACCCGAATTTTAATCCAGGGCTCGCTGCTGGCGTCATGACTGCTGTCAACTTTAAAGCTTCCGGCTTTTTGATCGTCCACGAGCAGCTTAAAGGTTGCCGGCCCAGCGTCAGCCTTGACCGACAAGTCCAGCGCATAGGTGCCGGATTCCGAAACGTTGACTGCATAACGCAGCCAGTCGCCTTTTTCCGTAAGCGCAGCCGAATAGCTCCCATCCTCCGCCTGCCGGATCTCGGTTCCGTCCGATTGACGCCAAACGGCGGTTTCCGTCGGTTGGCGGACCGCATATCCTCTGCCTTCGCCGCTAAGATAATGCACGGCTTCCATGCTGCCGGGAAGCGGCTTGGCCGTTTCGAAGTCACTGCTGCCGTCGGCTTGATTCGAGAATGCGGTATACGACAATCCCGGAGCGCCTTCATCGTACTGATACCCGATATGGCCAGGTCCGAACGGTTCCGCCGATTCATCCAGCTTCAGAATACCGTCCAGGTAAATGCGAAGCCGCTCGTTCCCTCGTTCGATACGAATCGTGTGCAGTTTCGACCAATCCGAATCTTCCGGAAGCTCCGCGGTGCCGAGCACTTTACGGTTGCCATCGTCCATCCTGCCCAAGGATAGCCGGTTTAGTTCAGGATCGATTTCGGCGAACCCAAAACGGTTGGCCTCCTCATAGGCAAACAATGCGGCGACCCGCGTCTTCGACGGCACCAGGTTATATTCCGCCGTATAGATGCGATCCGTGCTCGCCTTGCTGATGATTCGACCGCCTTCATCCGATTTCGCCGATTCCCACCGGTTCTCATCAATGGCATTTGCGTCCAGCCTATCGGCAAAGACGGGCCCTCTCGGGATAGGCTGATCGTAATTCGTAGGACCCAGAATCTCCATCTTGTCTCCGTTGAATACCAGACGGTCGATGTTCATGCGACGGACTGGCGGGCCTTCCTGGGATCTTCCCGTCAAGTTATGATAGACAAGATAATAGGAATCCAGATCGGGTCCCATCACCGTCGAACTGTGGCCGAGCCCGTAAAAGTCCGGCTTGGTGCTGATGACGAGCGGATTGTTGGCCGGAATGCTGTATGGGCCTAGCGGCGAATCATGCGACACGGCATAATGAATGCGGTAGCCTTTGCTGAATACATGATTGCCGGTATATGTCATGTAATAGGTACCGTTCCGCTTGATGATCATGGATCCTTCCGTCCAATGCCCCAGATAGGGCCCGGGAATCGTCTGACCGACGCCGAATTCGGCGGGTCCTTCCATCGGAACGCCGACAATGCCCGACGTACCAGCATGGGTAAACAGCCAGGAGCCGTCATCGTCGATAAACACCGAGCCGTCGATGCTCATCCCGACGTTCTCGGAGATTCTTTCGAACGGGCCTGTCGGCGATTCGCTTCGGAACACGTAATGTCCCCTTCCCGCAGGAGAAGTGTACAGATAGAACCACCCGTTCGAGTAGATCACTTCGGGGGCATAGGCCCCGGTCGATACGGGATCTTCCGTCACAAGACCCGCATAGCTCCAATCGACCAGATTGTCCGACACCCAAGCCTTGATTCCCGTCCGATGATCCTTCGTGCTCACATACAGATAATAGCTGCCGTCATGCCGCAGCACATACGGATCCCCGTTGCCGTAATCCTCCCATTCTTCCTCCAACGACGGAAAGGGATTGGCATACATTTCATTGTATATTTCCATATCGACCGCCTCCGGTTTCGTGATTGTATCGCATCCCGACAATGCCAATCCGGCCGCTAAACCTAACGCTCCGATACAACATGCGATTTTTGACAGGCGCGGCATTCTTATCGGCATGCGCCTCACCCCTTGATTCCGCTGATTGCCATCGATTCGATAAAGTACCTTTGGCAGAAAAAGAACACGATAATCACCGGCACCATGGCAATGATGGCTGCGGCCATGATCATCGGATAATCCGACTGGCCGATGTACATCGCCTGCATGGAAGCAATCAGTACTTGAATCGTTTGCTTCTCGGGCGTATGCAGGTAAATCAGCGGGCCGAGAAAATCGTTCCAGATGCCCATAAAGCCAAGGGCGGCTTGGGCGGCGAGCGCCGGCTTCATGATCGGCAGCGCGATTTTGAAGAAGATGCCCGGAAAGCTGCAGCCGTCGATCTTCGCCGCTTCGATCAATTCCGTCGGCATCGCGCTTTGCAGATATTGCCGTATGAAAAAAATGACGACGATGTTGCCGAACAGACCCGGGACGATGAGCGGCAGCAGGGTGTCCACCCAATCGAGCCTGGAAAAACCAACATACTGCGGAATCATCACGACCGAATATGGAATCATCATCGTTCCGAGCAATCCCATGAACAGGACGCCCTTGTATGGAAACTGGAATTTACCGAATGCATAAGCCGACATCGCGGATACCAGCATGCCGATGGTCAGAACAATCACCACGATGATCAAGCTGTTCATGAATCCGTGAAGTAAGGGCGATTCCTGCCACACCTTTGTATAGTTGCTGAACGAAATCGGATCCGGAATCCACACAGGAGGAATTTCGAATACGTTTCGCTTATCCTTTAACGAAGTCGAGATCGTCCATATGAACGGTGCGATCATAAAGATCGAACCGCAAAGCAGCAACAGCAATGACCAGAGGTCCGTCATTTTTTTTCGATTCACAGATTTCCCCCCTAGTCTTGGTAAACCCATCGATTGGATAGCTTGAATTGAACCAGCGTGACGATAAAGATAATAATGCCCAGAACCCAGGCAACCGCGCTGGCATAACCCATGTTAAAGTACTGGAACGCATGCTGGAAAATATAATAGACCACCGTGGCGCCACTGTATTCCGGTCCGCCGTCTACCGCCAGCACGTAAATTTGGCTAAACGACTGGAATGCGCCTATGAGGCCCATAACGATGACGAAAAAATGGATCGGCGTGAGCAGTGGAATCGTAATTCGCGTCAGCTTGTGCCATGCCCCGGCGCCATCGATTTCGGCAGCCTCATAATACGATGAGGAGATTGATTGCAGTCCCGCGAGATACAGCACCATATTTCCGCCGATGCCGCCCCACAGCCCGATCAGGATGAGGGAAGGCTTCACCCACTCCGGCTTGCCCAGCCAGTTAGGTCCGGTTATCCCAAACACCTCCCATAGGAAGTTGTTCAGCAGCCCGTAATCCTGATTCAATATCCACTGCCACAACAGTGATACCGCGATAATCGGCGAGATGACCGGAAGGTAATAGATCGTCCGCATGAACGAGATGCCCGCGAATTTGCGGTTCATCAAAATCGCCAGCAAGAGCGACAGCACCATGCCGATCGGAATGCCGATCATTAGAAACACTGTGTTGTAAATCGATTTGAACACTTTTTCATCGCTAAGGAGCTCTTTATAATTAGAGAGTCCCATCCACTGCGGGTCGGACAACATATCCCATTTGTGAAAGCTGATATATATCGAGAACAAGATCGGCACAAGGCCGAACAAAAGAAACCCGAGAACCGGCGGAGCGACGAACAAATACAACCATGCCAGTTCTCTTCTGCGATACCCGCCAAGCTTGGTACCCATATTCCATTCCACCTTCGCCAGTATTCGATTGACAGGACGTTTCGGTATGGCCGGAGGCGCCAATATTTATGGCTGGCGCCCCGCCTGCTTCATTATTTATTGCCTTTGTCGTACAGTTCCTGCATCTTCGGCTGGATCTGCGCCGTAAAGTCTTTCGCTGACATCTCACCGTTCCAAACTTTGTATGCGTTCTGATTAAACGTATCGTACCATTGCGTGTCCTTTGAGAAGGCTATGACGTTAGGACGACCGTAATCTTGGATAATGTCCAGAAAGACTTGGCGCGTCTGCGGTCCTTTGTCCATTTCCTTAAATTCGCCTTCTGCCATGTTGATCAAGTTGGGAACCGCTTGGCCAAGCTGGTAGTTTTCTCGCTGCCCTTGCTCATCCAAAGACAGGAATGCCGCCAAGTCGAAGGCTTCCTGCGGGTGCTTGGATTTCGCGGATACGGCAAATCCCATCGAGCCAAGCCAGGTTGCCGTCTGTCCCGTGTTCGGGCTTGCCGGCCACGCCGCAATATCCCAGCCAAAAGGAAGCTCCCAGAATGCAGGTTGATCCCATGGGCCCATCGCGAACATGCCAAGCTGACCGTTAATAAAGCGGGTATATGCATTCATCGCTTGCTCGGCTTCCTGATTCGGGCTGACCTTATGCTTCTGGTTCAGGTCGGCTACAAATTGCATCGCCTCGTAAAATGCAGGCTCGTTCACTTTTACCGTTCCGGTTTCGTAGTCGATAAATTCTCCACCGTTCGCCCATACCGCAGACTCCAGGCTGTATGCGCCTACTCCGTACTGATCTGGCTTTCCGTCGCCGTTACTGTCGACCGTCAGCTTTTTGGCTGCTTCCAGCATATCATTCCATGTCCATTCCCCGGCTTTGGCCGAAGGATACGGCACATTCGCTTTGTCAAACAAATCTTTATTGTAGACAAAAGCCCACGGACCTACATCCTTTGGCAACCCATACAAGTCACCAGCTCCTACCTTGCTTCCATCGTAGCGATAGCGATCCATTGCCTGCTTCCATACGTTATCGGAATTAAAGAGCGACGTTTGATCCAGGTAAGACTGGATGTTGAGAAGGGTGCCGGCTTCGGCGAAACGGTAAAATTCCGGACCGCCGACATAGAATACGTCCGGCACTTTGCCTGAACTGATCAGCGTCGTCATCTTTTGCGAGTATTCACCCGGCGGCACCGAAGTGTATTTAACGGTAACGTGCGGATATTTCTCCTCGAAGGAAGCGATCAGCTTTTCGAAAATCTTTTTTTCGTTCGGATTGCCGTGTCCCATAAACTCAATCGTGACGGGTTCCTTCTGGTCCGTACCAGTGGAGGCTTCCTGACTTGGCTTTGTCGCGTCCGGGTTGCTTGAAGAAGCCCCTCCGTTTGTTCCATTGCTGCCCCCGCTGCAAGCGGATAACGCGAACACCAGCAGCAGCATCACCATACCTGCAAATTTGCTCTTCGTTTTCATGCGATCCCCCTCTTCTTTAAAAAAGAATTTGTTGTAAGCGCTTTACGGAATCATAATAACTTATATTATTATAATTTTATATACTATATTTGTTATAAAATTAGTGGTTTTTCATCGGCTTTGCGGATGAACTTTTCATTCTTTTACCAGCATGACCGGCACCATAACCCTTCTCGCCTCAAAGGCGCCTTCAATTTGCTCGATCAGCAGTTCCACGGTCAGGCGGCACATTTCCTCCTCGTTTTGGCGGATAAACGGCACGTGCGGCAAATCAGGCGGATCGAACGTAATCAGCTCGAGATCCTCCGGTACGCGCTTTCGGGATGCAACCGCCGCTTTATAAACACTTCGGCAAAGCTCCGTATTGGCCGTAACGATGCCGGTAATTTCGGGATTGCCGTCTAAAAACTCCCTGATTTTATCGACGGAGTTGCCCGAGGCGATCTCCTCTAACGGGATTAGGCACCATAAGCTTTTGTCGATCGACATCCCGCGTTCCAGAAAAGCCTGTTCGAACCCATGGGCTCTCTCGTCCGTCACGGTATTCGTAATCTCCGGTGAGATGAACGCGATGGACGAATGGCCATTGTTAATTAAATACTCTACGGCTTCCTTGGTACCGTTTACGTTGTCCGAGCTTACGCTGTACGTCTTGATTTCCTTCAAAAACCGGTCGATCAGGACAAAAGGGAAACGGTCCAGCGACAGTCTTAAAATCGAATCATTGTATGTCTCGTTTTCAACCGGAAAAATGATGATGCCGTCCACTCCCTGGTTCAGGAAGGACGAGATGACCTTGGACTCCTCGAGCTGGGATTCTCGCGTAATTCTCAGCATCAGTTCAAAACCGGCGGCGGTCGCATATTTCTCGATGTTGTCCAAGAATCGCTGGTCCACTTTCGTTTTCATCGTGGGCAGTACGAGGCCGATCCGCCCGCTTCTGCCCGGACCTGCCGTCCATTCGCCCAACTGATCGAGTGCCGAAGCGTTCTCCGGCCTGCTCATCACGAAGGTACCCTTGCCCTGGATCCGGACGAGCAAGCCTTCCTCCATGAGTCCGACCAGCGCGTTCTTGCTTGTAATTTGACTGACGCGATAACGTTCGGACAATTCCTTCTCGGAAGGGACCCGGTCTCCTTCCCGCAGCTTGCCGATGGCGATCAGCCGCTTGATGTCTTCCTGGATTTTTTTGTATAGCGGCAACGATTTCAACGCGCATCACAACCTTTATATTGTAAATAGTATATTTAGTATATTATTATAATACAACTTTCGAATTGTAAATAAAAAAACTGAACAGAGCAGCGCTTTGCCTTAAAAATATGGAAAAGAAAAAACGGCCTGAACGAAGTTCAGACCGTTTTCATGAGAATATTTCGCTTATAGTTCTAGCAAGGATTCTTGATGAACAGATCATTCCGGCCAAACCCATTGGACCGGGACGACCTCCCTTCGTGGCTCGTGCTTGCCGGCCAGCTGTTCCGACAGCAGATCGACGGCACGCCGGGATACTTCGTCCGGTTGCTGCCGGATATAAGGAATGTCTTCAATATCCGGATCGTCAAAGGCGGCGAGCTGCGGTTTTCTCTCCGTCGCCGGCCAAATTTCCCGCATGGCGTAATGGGCATAGCGGGCCAGCTCCGCATTCACGCAAAAGACCGCGGTTACATCACTGCAGCCCTGCAGAAAACGAAGGACCTCCTGCGGTCCGTGTCCCTCCTGAATCGTAACCAAATCCAGCAAGCACCATAACCTTTTGTCTATCGGCAAGCCCTGCTCCAGAAATGCGGCTTCGAAGCCTTTGGCTCTTTCGTCCGTAACCGAATTCGTAATCTCCGGCGACAGGAAGGCAATGCGCCTGTGCCCCTCCGCAAGCAAACCGGATATAGCTTCGCGTACGCCCTCGTAATTATCAGAGCTGACGCTGTAGGTCCGGATTTCCTTCAAAAAACGGTCGACCAGCACCAGGGGTACCCGGTCCAGCGACAAGCGTAAAATTGCGTTATTGTAGCTCTCCTGCTCGACCGGAAATATCAAAAAGCCGTCGACTCCCCGTTCCCGGAACTGCTCGATCGCCCGGGATTCTACCTCCTGCGATTCGCGTGAGATACGGATCAACAGATCATATTCTCTTTCCGCGCAGTAGCGCTCCAGGCCGTCCAGCAGCTGTTGGTCGATCTTGGTTTTCATCGTTGGCAATATGATCGCGATCGTCTTTTTCATGTCCTTCCCGGGCTGCTGCACTTCCGAAGAACCCTGCTCCCGGACAAAGGTTCCTTTTCCCCGGTAACGAACCAGTAAACCTTCCTCCACCAAACCGTTGAGCGCGTTTTTGGATGTGATCTGGCTTACGCCGTACCGCTGCGCCAGCTCCTTCTCCGACGGTACCAAGGCACCTGCCGGAAGCTCGCCGCTCTGAATACTGCGCCGTATATCGTTCTGTATTTGTTTATATAATGGATGCTCCATGTCATACCTCGCTTTTTACGACTGTCCAAACTGAAAAATAATATATATTTAGTATATCTTAATTTATACTAACTGCGATACAATCCATTTTAGAAAGCGCTTTCTAATCTGGATTGGAAGGATTGTTGCTTATGGAACGGAACAAACGCTTTTGGAAGAAACCGCTTGCCTTTATCGTGATGCTTGCGCTTGCTTTAACGTCGTTTCCGTTGTCGCCGGCTCATGCGGCCTCATCCGGTATGGCATGGGCTTCGCAGAAGATTACTGTCTATACGCCGCCTTCAGGAGGCGTATGGTATCCTCGGCTGCTCAAACTAACGCCGAGCGAATGGCTCGTATCGTTTGACACCAACGCCGGCGGAGGGAACACCCGTATCGTGGTTTCCCGTACGCAGGACGGCGGCTACACTTGGAGCAATCCGGTTACGGCCGTTTCAAGCAGCGCCGGCAATGTGGGTAACGGACAAATGTTGAGGCTGCCGAGCGGTGAAATTTGGTTAGCCTACCGTCATGTCGTGCAGAGCGGCTCGACCTATGATATCCAGCTAAACGTCCGGCGGAGCGTCGACGGCGGGTATACTTGGAGCGATTTGCCGGGAGGCTTGATCGGAAGTTCAACCGCCTCCAGTTTTAAAGGTCTATGGGAGCCGCATTTGGAAATGATTAACGGCACGATCGCCGTTCTTTATGCAGATGACAGTCCGGCGACGGTAGGTACGACCGGGCGGCAAAATTTGTACATGAAAACGTGGAACGGAAGCGGCTGGGGCAGCCGGATTACGGTCAGCGACGGCGTTGCCGCCGGTTCTCGCGATGGCATGCCGGTCATCACGCGGATGCAAGACGGCCGCTATATGACCGTATTCGAAGCGTCGGACGTTGCAGGTCACCCTTTTGTCATTAAATATAAAATATCCCCGGACGGCTTGAACTGGTCGGTTCCACGCCAAACGCTGTACGTGCCGGTCGGCAACGGCAAAAAAGCCGGCGCTCCCTTTGTCGTAACACTTCCCGACGGCCGTCTGATGACCGCATTCCAAACCGATGAGAGCAGCGCCAATACAGGGGATCCCTACACTTCGATGTTTACCATGATCAGTTCCGACAACGGCGCGACATGGCAGTACAAAACCAACGTTTTTCCGGTATCCGATACGAAGTCTTCCAATTGGAATTCCCTGATGACCGTCGATTCGACCCGCGTCGCAGCCGTGACGAGCGCGACTGATCCGGTTAGCGGAATCTATCTGCGCTTTGGCTATACCGTTACTCCTTCGCAGACAAATCTCGTTAACAACCCCGGCTTTGAAACGGCGAACGTAGCTGGCTGGACCACGTACGGCGACGATTACCCGAACCGCATTCTGATTCACGGAGCCAATGACGGCGTCGGGCTTCCCGCCGCGGAAGGCTCATACTTTGTTGGACTTGCGGGCATCAGCGGGCCTGCAACCGCGTATGTCGGCCAGACCATTACCGGTCTCGATAACGGTACGTATACGATGCGGGCCCGCATGCGAAGCAGCGGAGGCCAGAACAGCTGCGTCATGGAAGTGAAGGACTATGGCGGCGGGATGCGCCAAACGGGCTGCCCGGTAACGACGGCGTGGACGCCTGTCACGATCTCGAATATTCAAGTGACGGCGGGCAAGGCAACGATCGGGTTTTACGTGTCGAACTCCTCCTCTTCCCAGTGGGCAGATATCGATCAGGTTGAATTTTTTCGGAACTGAATGAGTTAGCCTTTTGCCGAATCCCATCCGGGTCAAACAAACATTGGCAGACTGTCGTAAAGGGACACGCCAGCTAATAAAACCTTGAACCCGAATAATGAAAACTAAAAAAGCCGCTTAAAGCGGCTTTTTAGTTTCCTCTTTTCCCTGTCAGCCTGACAATCATGATGGTTCCCGCTTTTTGCGTCCTTCTTACATCTCCTTTAATGTTGCCTCCGCCACAAGAAAGGCGGTCCCGTCGTATTCGTAGCGCAGCCGGACCTCTGCCGGGAAGTTGCCCGGCGATACCTGGATCGGCACCGAAGCATAGAGGGTGTTTTCTTCCACGGAATACCTGACAATGCTGCCAAGTGCGGGCTGGTCCAGCCAGAAACCGGCGTCCTCCTCTTTGTATTCAAAGCTGCGGGTTACGCCGCTCAACGTAAGTTGAAATATCCTTTTCCCGTCTTCCGCCGTCATATGGTAGCTTAGTCTGGATTGTGCCGCAAGCACCGGGTCGGCTGCCTTCACTTCGATGAGATCGTCGGTAAGAAGTTTCAATGCGGATTCGCGCATCCCTGTTCCGTAACCGGTTGTCAAAACGATTGCCAATATATCCTTCTCCTTCCCGCTGCTGTTTGCGGACAGTATCGCGGTTTCCGGATAATAGGATTCGTTACTCACGCTGCTCCAATCTGCAAAGGTTCGTTCCGTGTCGCCATATTGAACATTGACCGAACGAATGGTTCCTGCCTCCTTGAACAGAGTACCCGTAATCTTCAGATCCAAGGCTGCATCTTCCTTTAAAGTAACGGTTGTTCCTTGTTCGTCTCCAGCCTCGAAATCGTCCCGTGGCGTTCCCGTTTCGTCAGTGCTTATTAGTTGGATTTGCGAGATTCGGTGAGTATCATTACGAATCGTGACATCTATCGTTTCCTCATACACCATCGGGATCGAATCCCGGAGCAGCAGACGGAGCTTGTATACCGTTTGTTCAGCATCTGTCGTAATCTCGTTTACGTATATTTCATATACCCAGGGACTGGACACATCATAGCGTTCGAGCGGCCATTTCACCTCGGGATGCTCCCAGATGTCCGGCGTCGGGCCGCCCCAGATGCCTATCTCCCGCTTTAAAAGCGCTGTTGCCAGCTTCAAGATCGTACGGTCGCTCTCCTGCGAGACTTCACGATCCGCAAGGTTCCACCAATCGAAATCGCCTCCTGACCCGGATACGAAGCTGGATTGGAACGTCCCGCCCTTTGGTACAACCGGACCTGGGCTTACCGTATTAGCGTTAGGTACAGCCTGGTAACCGAACCAGATTCCAACCCCGAACAAGAGCAGCAATACGGGAACTAAGGCACCGATAGCTCGGTTCCAATCCCTGCGGAATCGTTTCTTTTCAACAGCCTGAAGACGTTCCTCCACAGCCTCCATCATATCCGTCCGGAAACGCTGGTTCTTAAATGGCGGATCAGCCAGCCTTCGATTCCAATCCGGTCTCCAATCATTCATCCCCGATCGCTCCTTTCCATGCGGCGGCCACTTTCTGTTTGGCCCTGAAAATTCTGGACTTTACCGTGCCTGGCGAAAGGCCTGTAATGGCGGATATTTCATCTATGGATAGCTGATGATGCAGACTAAGCACAAGCGGATCTCGAAATTTAGCTGGCAGTTTCAGTACCTGCTTCCACAATTCATCGGCCTCTGCCCGTTCCAAATATTCCGCTTCGGCTGATGGCGAAATCGGGGTCCGCATCGTCCCCTTCTGCCCGGTGCCGGGAGATTGCTCGCCCATCAGCACCACTCTGCGCAGGAACGCTCGCTTCAGATAGGAAAGCGCGGTGTTGCGCGTGATTTTCAAAAGCCAGGTCTTGACGGAAGCCTCCCCCCGAAAGGAAGCAAAATGTTGATAGGCTTTAATAAACACATCCTGCGCGACATCATCCGCCGTGTGCGTGTTTCTAGTTATGGCGTAAGCATAGTTCCAGACGTCCTCCCCATAGGATTCCATAAGCATCCGAATGTCCGAAGTTTTCAGCTCCGCGGAATGCTGCATCTGCATTTCCTTCAAAGCAGTTCTCCCCCCTCACCAAAACAGACTCCGTACAGTCGATGAAAGTTCCCGAAATTATTTAAATTTGCATAGGTTCATACATATTGGTGCATTGTAGTAATGCAGCTTTTTACAATGGATATATCATCACATGGAGGGATCATTTTGGCAAAGAGCAAACAACAGCAGGAAGCACATGGGATCGGACAAGTCGAGCAGCAGCTCAATCATCAAATGGAGGCTGCCGAAGAAATTCAAGGAACGCCGAAATTGGACCGGGAAATTAAAAAAGCCGCTAACCGGCAGGCTGATCCATTAGATGACCTTTCGGAATAAGGAGAATTGTCATGAACAAACAAAGAGCGATTGAAATTTCGGAATCGGCCATTATGAAACATGTAACTTATCAGGATACTCCCATCTATATCCAGCACGTGAATGAGGATGAAACCGCCCGGGTCTATCCGATCGGCAACTCGGAGCAGGAAATGACCGTCCCTTTATCCAGTCTCACGGAGCATCCGTAAGGCAGAAGGCAAGGCATAACCCTCTATTGGTCCATTCAAACCTTCTATAATAAAATCCCATCCAGATTCAGACGATGGGATTTTTTTATTGCAATTACGAAACAAACCTCAAGTATTACAATTTCAGTTGTTTCAAATAATGCTTCTTTTACTAGAAACCCATTTTCTTTCAAATGGCGATTGACAGCTTCAACCAGACTCATTATGCTAGGGGCGTAATCGCTGTCATGGTTCATATGAAGATCCGGGCGGATGGTTGAATGAATAAGGGGTGTTGGCCGAAATGAGTAAGTCATTGCATTTTAAGTCGAATGGCACGTTTAAGATCGTACAGTTTACCGATACGGAGTTTTGTGAACCGGATGAGGAAGAACTACAGATGAAGGCCATGATGAAGAGAATACTGGAGAAGGAGCAGCCAGATTTGGTGATTTATACCGGGGATGTCATTGCAAGCAATAAAAGTCCGAATCCCGTTCAAGCTTTTAAAGATGCGGTATCGGTCCCCGAAGAAATGCAAATTCCATGGGCGGCCGTGTTCGGCAATCATGATTCCGAAGCTGCTGAAATGACACGTGAGCAGCTGCACTATCTCCAGCTATCACATCGGTACTGTTATGCACAGCCCGATCCGCCGAATGTCCATGGGGTAGGCAATTATGTGCTTGAAATTCTGGACGGGCTTCACCAGCCAGCTGCCGCCTTGTTTTTTCTGGATTCGGGGAGCTACTCACCGCTTGAGCATCTGCGGGTTGGATTCTATGACTGGATACGCCGAAGTCAGATCACATGGTATACGGAAGCGTCTCATCGTCTGACCGCTCGAAACGGAGGTGAGCCCCTCCCTTCACTCGGCTTCTTTCATATTCCTCTGCCGGAGTATAAGGACATCTGGGATTTCTCGGTCTGTTACGGACAGAAGTTAGACGCCTATTGCTGCGCACCGCTCATCAACACCGGATTTTTTGCGGCCATGCTGGAAATGGGCGATATCATGGGAACTTTTGTTGGCCATGACCATGGGAACGATTTCTGGGGGACGCTGCATGGAATACGTCTTTGTTATGGTCGTACGTCCCGCAATGCTTATCTGGATCGACCATTTCAACCCGGAGCAAGGGTGATCCAATTAACGGAAGGCCAGCGGAGCTTTGAAACATGGCTTCATCTAGAAGATGGAACCATCGTTCATGATCAGCCCGCGCATATACCCGAAGGGCGAGCTCTTAAGATCGAATCGACTATAGACTGAATGTTTGTATCTATTCAAAACGCACAAAAAGGCGGTTGAAGTTTGGATGTAAAAAAAAGGGGGACCCAAAAGGACCATTGACCTGGGGCGCCCCCTCCTGACGTATGATACTACGTATATGAATAAGAAGTTACGTGTCCTTCATCGGTACAATGTTTCCCTCAATCATCGTCCACTGCACTTGATACCGTTCATCCATCAGAACGAGATCCGCATCGTATCCGACCTCGATTTTTCCTTTGTAAGATAAACCTAGAATATGGGCCGGCGTTGTTGAAGCCATGCGCACGGCATTCTCCATCGAAATGCCGTTGGCTTCGGTCAGACGCAACGCTTCATTCATAGTCACGGTACTCGATGCTAAAGTGCCATCCGCGAGCCTGGCGATCCCCTCGGAAACGGTGACCTGATGACCACCAAACATATAATTCCCATCACCTAATCCCATCGCCTGAAGCGCATCCGTAATAAGCACCATGCCTTCCGGCCCTTTGAGACGATGCATTAATCTGACAATGGCCGGATGAAGATGGACTTGATCGACAATCGCTTGCAGGCTTACATGCGGTTCTTCGAACGCGGCTACAATCAGTCCGGGATCTCGATGGTGAATCGGTCTCATGCCGTTAAAGCAATGGGTTACATGACTCGCTCCGGCTGTAAAAGCCAGCTTTGCTTCCTCGTAAGTGGCATCGGAATGAGCTACGGCGATCACGACGCCGTGCTCTTTCAGGAAGGATATAAGCTCCAAGCCTCCAGGCAATTCCGGGGCGATCGTTACCATTTTAATGAGCGAACCCGCTTCCTGAAAAATCAACTTCATTTCTTCCAGATTCGGGTGACGAAGATATTTCTCGTTTTGCATCCCTTTACGCTTGGGATTCAAATAAGGGCCTTCCAGATGAATGCCGGCAATCTTAGCCCCTTGTTCTCGCCCGATGACACCTTTTACGCTGCGAATCATGTTCAACAGATCCTCTATCGTTGAACTCACGGAAGTTGCCAGAAACGAGGTGCAGCCGGTTGCCGCACAAGCGCGTGACACTTCTTGTATGCTGTCCTCGGTTCCATCCATCATGTCATACCCATTGGCCCCATGGATATGAACATCAATCATCCCCGGTATAAGCCACATTCCGTTTCCATCAATCCGTTCATCATCGCCTTCGATAGTTTCAATTTCTTGCGTTGGTTCTATTCTCTTCAACTTTCCGTTCGATATCCAAACCGTTGCAGAAGGAAGTATTTGATGAGGCAGGTGGACTTTGACATGCTGAATGATTTTGTTGTTCATTATTGCTCAACTCCGTCCTGTGGGTTATGAGACTCGCATTCTATGAGCGTAATATTTTTCTGGTCTAATATTTCTTGTATGTCAACGGGAATCGATTGATCGGTTACAATAATATCCACATGATCAAAGTCCAGCTTGAACCTTGATTTCACCGTGAATTTGGTATGATCCGCAACAAGTATGACTTGATCCGAGCGCCGGGCCATTTCCCTCTTCACCCGGACATCTTCTTCATATGGATAATAGAGTCCGTCTGACCGGATTGCCGTCGCACCAATGAATGCTTTGTCGGCACGGATTTCACTGATTTTATCGATGACGGAAGGACCGTATAATAATCGATTTTGGGTATGCAGATAACCGCCGAGCACGTAGATGCTCAGATCTTCTCGTTTGGAAAGTATCCCTACATTATCTATGGAGTGCGTAACCGCTGTTATCTGTTTGGCTTGAATATGCTCCGCAACAAATTGTACGGTCGTAGATACGTCCAAAAACACCGTTTCGTGGTCCCGAATCAGTTTAGCGGCATGCTCGCCAATCACGTTCTTGCCCGCGGGCTCATCAATAAGTCGTTCCTGATAAGAAGTCAGTTCCTTTTGCAGATCAGGCAAGGCTACTCCTCCATGTGTTCGAACAACCACTCCTTCTTGAACTAATCTGACAATATCCCTGCGTGCGGTATCCCGCGACACTTGAAAAAACGAGCATATCTCGCCAACACTCATCGTTTTATGTTGTTTTAAATAATCCAGGATTTTTACGAGTCGTTCCTCTTGGAACACATCTCATCCCTCCTCTGTTTAAGCATTCACATCATATTTATAAGTATATATAAGCAATTCAGAACAAACAATAAGTATTTATAAGTTTATTCATGTTATTATAAAAACTAAAAAAACCACGATCATCATGGTTTTTTTAGTAGACATATGTTAGCTCTTCGACATTTCCCGTTCCGGTAATCGTGATGTAAGTCACTACTCATAGCTTGGATGAAGATAGACTCCTTCTTGCTTGAAGCAGCCCCCTTACCGTCGATGCATAGAACCCGTTAATAAGTAAATGACTGCTGGATTGTACCAATCCGTGCACTTAAATATTGATTTTCTTGATATCTCATATTTTCGAACGCCTGCACAGCGGCATTGGCTACATCGATGTCTTGTGCGCTAGTTCCTCCGCTTACACCAATGCCGCCGACAACCCTGCCTTCGTGAACGAGCGGAATCCCCCCGCCAAGGATGACGACTCTACCCTGATTCGTTGTATTAATGCCAAATGTTGCTCCGCCCGGAAGCGCAGATTGCGCTAAATTCGCCGTCGGCATTTGCATCGCTACGCTGGTCCATGCTTTGCCAATGGCAATATCGATGCCTGCTATTCTCGCGTTATCCATCCGATGAAAAGCAATGAGGTTCCCCCCTTCATCGACGATCGCTACATCAGAATTAAGACCCATTTGTCGTGCTTGGTGTTCAGCAGTTTCCAACAACTTCTTAGCCGTTGTTAAAGTGAGTTTGTACATGGTAGCTCTCCTTTGCTTAAAAGAAATACTACATTATATTGCCATTGCCTATATAGGTGAATTGCCCAATACCAGCACTTTCGGAATGCATATTAAAGAAATGTCTCGGATACCCATTCAAAAAACTTTTCCTTCTCTTCAAATTGCGGATAATGGGCAGATTGATCAAACGCGATAAACTCCTTCTGATCGGCCTCAAGCTTATCGAAAAATTCTTTTGCTGCATGGGAGGACGTCATATAGTCATATTCGCCCATGATAAAGTAGCACGGTATTTCAAGTTTCGTTACAAGTGTTGGCAGCGGATGTTCTATAACTTCCTGCAACAAAACCCTTTGAGAAAAAGATATCCCGACGTTATATCGAATGACGTCCATTAAGTTATACTCGCTGCTTAACAGCATCCCAAGGCTATCGCCGTCGGGACTGTCAATAAGTCTTGAAGCTCCTCCGTATTGAATGACATAATTTCGTGGAGTGAACATTTCGCCCTTTTTGATTTTATCGGTTAGTCCTTGCAGATATAAGACGTCTTCCGCGTTGCCGGCCTGTTGAGCTTGGCTGATTAAGTAGGTCAAGCTGTCCATCTCGCTTGTTACGGTATCCCCCATCTGACCAATCCCCACGTAAGCCTCGTATTTTTCGGGTGCCTTTTGGGCCGCCTGAGTAGCAATGTACGTGCCATAAGAATGTCCCATGAGAATTACCTTTTCTTTGCCAAGGCGTTCCGAAACATAATCCGTTATAGCCAATAAGTCATTTACCAACAGTTCCGATGAAAGATCAGCGTAATCCTCAAAAAAATGATAGGATTTTCCGCTTGCCCTTTGGTCGTAATGAACAACCGTGAATCGGGTTTCCAATAAGTCTTGATAAGTATCGGCATATGGGATTTCCGGGGCCCCAGGTCCACCGTGTACGAACAGAATCACAGGATTGTCCTTGTCATTACCGCGTATCATCATTTCTTGCTTGCTTCCATTGATCTCTACTTGTTCTAATATGCTAATACTATTTTCGCCTTTGATGGACGATGTCCATGTAGGAAAAATTAGGGCTGTTATGAGTAGTGCTATTAGTGTTACTCCGGTAATTTTTAATGTTTTTTTCAATTTTCTCATGTTCTTGGGACACCTTTCTGCTAAAAGCATGAAGTAAAATGCGGAAGATCCAATGTAGGATTTCATACATCTCATTGTACCTTAGGCTCGTTTACTCCAAATCCTTCCTGAGGCTGAATTCGACCTAGACCCTAGTCGAAGAAATCAGCGACATTAGAACAGCGCTTATAACAAAAAAAGCCGCGATTTCCGCGACTTATTTGGCACCATGTTGAGTTCCTCCCGTTTTGAAAGAAGGCTGTGTGCTCCTGGTGCAATGCTATTTGACTAGTGTGGCCATACTGAAGCCTGTGTTATGCATAGGCAAATTCCGGTCCCAACCGTTCGATAACTCGATCCAATTGTCCGGTTAAATAAGGCGAAACCTCACCCAGTCCGGCTAATGCTTCTAACAAGGGGAAGGTTTGCCCACCCCAAGGGCCATGTGGATCATGGACCTGTCTGCCGATCCGCAAGCCATCCGGTTCGATGTAAATCTTCAATCGCTCCACACCCTCCACAAGCAGGTCGACCGGCAGCGCTTTGTTTCTGCGCCGGGACCATTCTGCCAAGAAGGACATCCCGCGTAGGATATCATATTCAAAAAAACGCGGAAAGCAAGGCTTCAGCCAATCCATGTCCAGAACGCCGCCATGCTGTTTCGAACACACTAGACGATGCTCGATCAAATACCGGGCGCCTTCATCCAAGAAAGCGGATTCCTGTTCGGTGAATTCACGGTCTGTATGACATAAGATCGCTTCCAGCGGGGGAAGCGTTGAAATGATAGAGCTTTTTCTTGAATCAATGTAAGCTTCCGGCTCGCAGTTCAATCCGCCGTCGGGCAGCTGATGCTTTAAGAGCCATTCGCGAATCCAGGGCAGCTCCGTGTCCACATCACAGCCGTACGCTTTCATAATCATATAGAATACGGCAAGTTCACAATGACAGCAATCCATCTTCAACCGGTCACTATCTTTGGTTGGCTGGTCATCGGCTGTAATGACGAAGGTCCGCCAAACCTTGGTTTCGAGTAGATGTTTAGCCTTGGCGATAACCGATTCCGGGATCAGCTTCACCTCTCCCATTTCGTATAAAGCGGCCATATGCCACCAAGCTCCATCCCATTTATGGCGGCTGTTCTCGCCGTGAGCCGTCTCCCATTGCGAAGTAGATTCAAGGAATTGGATCGATTCTTCAATTGCCAAACGGATTCTCTGATTAGATTCCATTCTACATCCCCTTCTTGGACATATCCGGTTCACGCTTCCGTCATTCGGATTTCGATTTCCTTAATCACCATGGCTGGATTGCCCCCGACGACCACGTTATCCGGTATGTCCTTGGTAACCACCGCCCCCGAAGCAATCACGACATTGTTGCCTACCGTGACGCCTGGATTGATGGTTGAACGTCCTCCGACCCATACGTTGTTTCCGATAGTTACCGGCTTTCCATATTCCGGCCCTTTAATTCTCTCGAACGGGTCCACCGGATGCGTTGCCGTATACACATGAACGCCTGGGCCGAACATGCAGTTATCGCCGATTCGCACTTCACACACATCCAGGATGGTACAATCAAAATTCGCGAAGAAGTTCTCGCCTACGTGTATGTTGTAGCCATAATCAAAACGAATGTTGGGCTCCATTCCTATGTTATCGCCTGTTGACCCCAGCAAGGCTTTCAATATTTGAATTCGCTGTTGATCTTCCATCTCCGTAGTCTGGTTAAACTGCCGTGTCATTCGCCTTGCATATGCCCGGTCTCGCATTAGTTCAGGGTCGGAAGCGATATATAGTTCTCCATCCAGCATCTTTTGTTTTTCTGTTTTCATCCTGATAATCCAATCCTCTCTCATCTTGAAGTCAAGACTCTGTCCGACAAACTAGTTCTGTAATCCGTCCGTCCTGTCTAAAGCGGCTTAGCTCTCTCTGCCAATAAAAAGCACCCCCAGAAGGAAGTAGTTTTTAGATATATATCACTTCCCCTTCTCCACAAGCTCAAGCGAATAAGCAAGGCTTTCCAAGGTCCTGGCAATTAACCCGTACATATAGTCCTGATCCGGATGTTCTAGCAATATCATTTGAGGCATGTGCATGTCCGGAATATACTTCAGACACTCCTGCCGGATGATATTCACATCAGCAGGCTGCACCAGGCTCCCAGTCAAAGCAATCGTTTCTGGATTTAATATGGCGATCAGGCTTGCCACTGAACGCGCAGCCAGTACATGAAAAGTTTTCCGATCGTGCAGCTGTTGGAATTGAGCCTCTTGGGATATGCCTAATGGCAAAAAAGCAATTTCGCCCGCAAATCGTGTAAAACCTCGATGAATACGCCCATCCACCATCATGCCCGCACCGGGTAAGCTGCCATCGATGAAAGTTACGACGGCAACCGTCTGTTTCTCATCATATCCTTGTTTATGGTAGAAGCCATATACGGTCAAGTTCATGTCGTTTTCAAGAATGACCTCAACCTTATGCTTCTCGCGAATGAACGCTTCCAAAGGAACGTTAGTCAGTTCCGGTATATCACTGACATTGATAACCCCCTGGTCGACTGCACCGGGGACGCCGATCCCAACCGCCCGGATTTGCGGATATTGCAAGATAAGCCTCTCGATTACCCGATCGATGAAGGCGGGATCTATTCGATTGTGTTCTTCATACCCTTGGTCTACAATCTCCCCGGCCAAATTGGCGATTGCATATGTAAGAGAGCGGGATCCCGCTTCGGTTTTGATAACGGCAGCAATAATATATGAATGATGCATGTTATACTGGTACATTTTGGCTGGACGCCCGCCCTTCGAGTCATCCATAGCCACTTCCAACACTTCGCCAGCATCCAGCAACTCGTTAAGAATATGATTACAAGTGGCGATGCTTAAGGTGGTAGCCTGCGCAACCATGGCCTTCGTAGCCGTTCTCATCGCTATGAGCGCCTGGCGAACTTTCTCCTGATTCATTTGTTTAACCAACATGGTGTTGTTTGTAATGGAGTTCATAACCAAAACCTCAAATAGTTTTTATAACTCTTATAATAAGTACTATATTATACCGTTATTAGTTTGTCTACCAGTAATCATCCATTCCTCTATCCATAAATTCAGGTGTAACAACGACGGCAATTGACAACGCTTCGTGATCCTCTATCCAATCCTTCGTTCAAATAAGAAAAGGCTGGTAACCGACTCTGCAACATGATTGCCAAAGTTATACCCAGCCTCTTACTCGGGGCATCAACTTCCTATTTCAAGTGTCTGCTAGCCCTTCTAATATACATTGCATTTTCATTATTAGGATCATGTTGGAAAATTCCGAAGACATTTTCAAAAAAGCTGCCTGCGCTGATCATCGAAAGCATCTCGGCCGCTGTCATCAAGAATCCTCTCCTCCTTCTATGCTATGTGCCGATATACAGCTTCTCGCCTGAGAAAACAGCCGAATACCCTAACCTGTGCAGCTCGAAATACGGCGCGAACGGGTCGCCTTTTAGCCCGTAACGGTGCCATTGCAAATAGTAGGAGATCCAGTAATCGCAGGCAATCGAATAATAAGCCTCATCCAGAATCTCTATAGGCTCCTCATCATTTTTGTGCTCTATAATCACTTCGGACAGCGCCTCATAGACATCGGGATCATAGGATTCGCGAACGGTGTCGATTTTCCCTGGAGGAAGAAGCTCGATTTTTTCGATTCCATCCAGGTAGGCGACCGCTTCCGCTGCACGTTCCCATTTCGCAAAAGTATCCAGCAGCTGCTTTAACTCCCGAATAAACTGCTCGCCATACCCTCTCAATGCATCCTCGGATGCCTCCTCCCCTTTGCCGTTAAAATAGGCAGGCACCGTTCCTCTGGTAAAATCCGCCGGGTCCAGCATCTCGTAAATCCGGGAAATCCGCCGCAAGTAAGCATGTCCATCCTCAAGCGGCTCAAAGGTGGCCTCCACCCCATTTCCGCTAGGCATATACATTTGAAAATATCCATATAACGCTGCTTCTTCAATCACGGCCTCATCGGAATCTGCTTCTTCATCCATCAGGTTGAGCAGATACCGTGCATACGTCTGCTTATCCATATGTACCCTTCTCCTTCTCGCCGTTAAGCTGGTTATTAAGGTTCTGGTATCGAACGTTCACCGACCGAATGCTCCTCAGCTAAACACGTTATTATATTAACACACAAATCTCCTTTCATTGGCTTCGGTTAACAATAAGCCATCACCTTGGACGGCTGTGTTGATAGGTTCTCTCTTCTTTTCGCCCAGAGGAAAGCACTTGCATCGCAGGAACAAAAAAGTCGCCAGATTGGCGACTTTTTGTTATGAATAATCCCTTATGGTTAGGGGAGGTACAACCTACCACCATATCCTTGATTCAATCAGGACCATCCATCAATGAACGCTTGAATGCGCTGCTCCACTTCCGAATGCTTCTCTTCGGTAATCCCGCCGATTTTAGATTTATTCAGGTGCTTGAGCGCATCATTCAGGTGTTTCACCGCCTGTTCCTGCTTCCCTTGCTTCTGCTTCAGCTCCGCCTGTTTGAGCGCATTGCCGATCTGTTGGCTCAGCGGATGGCTGATATCGCCTTGTTGCTTCCAGGACTGAATATCGTCCATCAGAGACCCAATCGTATCCGATGCTGCAGCATCCGACACTTCAATCTTCATCAATCGCGTATCGTTCGTGTAATAAATATCCCCGTCGTGTCCAAGATTCACATGCTGGGATTCCGCCAGCGTCTGATGCTCCATCGTTTCCGGGTCAACCACGGTGACGTGACCGGCAAGCGTCAGATACATGAGGCCGTCCTCGCTCCAGCGAATATACACCGGACGCCAGTTGCCGTATTTCTCCACGCCTTCGTAAATCGTTTTGCTTTTTACGATTTCCTGGGTATCCGGATCTACGGCAAAGAGCGTTCCGTCGTAAGCCGCCCACAGCAGTCCGTCCGGACCGAAGCTGGTTCCGCTAATAATATGCGGCGTAGGAGAAGCACCTTCAATAGAAGGAACCCATTCCTTCTCCACCTTGCCCGTCGCGATATCCCAGACAAACATTTTGGCAGCCGGTTCGGAAGGAGTGATGCCCAGCCCGCCAGCAACGGTGGTTGAGCCATATACCTTGCCGTCTTTTACCGCAATGCCGACAATCGATTGATTGTTGATGACGTTCTTGTATTCGGTGTACTGGCTGCCGTTCGCCGGATCATAGATCGTCAGGGAGCCGCCCAGCTTGCCGTAGTCCGGAATGGTGCCGATGAACAGTTTACCTTCCGCTGCTCTCATGATGAACGGACGGTCCTGACCGGTAATTTTGAACAGGCTCTTGCGCTGGGTCGGATTCTCCGCATTGTATTCGAAAATATCCGCACCCGGATATACGCCCATATACATCTTGCCGTTCATGGCGACCATGCCCTCTGACTGACCCATCGGGAAGGTCTCGAAGGTTCCGGTGTGGATGGAATACGCGGACCCCGTGCCGCCAGGGTAACCGCTGATAAACAGCCGTCCATCCGGACCGTTCTCCATGGTTTGAACAGGAATCGGATTGCCTTTCACCGGATAAGGTACGGCTTTGACCTGCTTGGTCGTCAGATTCATGTAAGCGACGCTGCCTCCGAATTGAACGGTTGCAAGCGAAACACCCGGAAGATCCGGATCGTTCGGCACCTCCACCCAGGCCGTATTGCGCAGGAACGTTCCGTACACGACGCCGGTGTCAACAGCAGCAAGGGTATTCAAATCCACTTCCATCAGATGGTTATTCTGGACGAAATAGATTTTATTGCTGCCCTCCGGCCCGTAAGAGAGGCGGATGCCTTTATTGTTCAGATGGTAGGTATCGCTCCATTGCTGCAGCTCAAGGTCATAGAACAGAAGCCCGCTGTTGCCTTTGCCGATGCCGGCAACCAAATATTTGCCCGCAACGTCCAGCTGGTTCACCATGCCGATGTCTACCGCTCCGTTATAGGACGGAAGCTGGATGGTTTCCTTCTCCCCAGTCGCTACGTTCACTTTTACAATGCTGCCTTCAATCCCGATGCCGACGTACAGATATCCGCCATGATATGCCGTGGAACGGCTGTAGCTTTGGCCCGTGCCTACGATGCCGTAGTCCTTCATTTCCCCTGTAGCTGGATCGTAGCGGCCCGCTTTCGCATTCGGGTAAGAACCGAAGTAGACACGACCCTGTTCATCGTGGGACAGGCCGTACACAACCTGCTCACCGATGCCGCCCAGATTTTTCAGCTGTTTCGTGACCGGAGAGTAGGCGTACAGCGTGCCGTTGCCCCCGATATACACCGTGCCGTCCGGGGTCGTCAAATGCGTCCACGAGCTTTCGGAACCCGTTAGCGGATGCGTGCTTAGCACCTCTTTAGTTTTCAGATCAATGACATGAAAAATAGCCGGCTTGCCGGACACCGTCGTATAAATAACCTCCCGTCCGTCCTGTATGCCAAAGGCCCCGTCATATATGGCAACGCTCTGCATCGGGGAGCCCAAATCGATAGGGTCGCTGTAGGTTTTGCCGATTTGCGCCGAGGCGCTTGTCGTGAAGAAAACCGTAGTCAGCAATGTGACGCAAATGGCAAGACATAGATGACGGAGTCCCTTTTTCGCTAGAGGTTTGCTGTGGGTAACGTTCATTAATTCATCCTCATTTCTGGTATGGAATGTACTGCCGAAATCAATCAAATGGACCGATCTATAAGGGCAACTCGAGCGTTTACCTAGCAAGGATCGCGGCATCCCTCCTCCGTTATGAAGTGTTGTTCATGCTTCTCTGGTATTTATGTAGTTCATATGTTTGCAAAGAATTTAGCATACACCCCCATGTCTGTCAACTGGTTCTTATCTGGTTATTCATAGAGAAAACGATAACTCAAAAAAAAAGCGGCGACCTCATCGGTCGCCGCTTTCGTCCCCACTCTAGGTCCCTGCCGTTTTCCTGCTCAGCAGCACGGATATCAGTTCCCCTTCGTCTACAAGGTAGGAGAAATATTGCTTCAGCCGTTCCCGGAACAGCAGCATCTCGTCCAGGCTAAGTCCTACATCTCTGCAGGTCTTATACAGCGGGGCAATTTCTCGGTGCAGATTGAGGCGGGACGGCCGTCCCTCCATCTCCGGATCTACGTTCTCGGTGATGTAACGGTTCGCCGGAATGCTGTAAGTATGCCTGCGAATGTATTCCTGCACTTCGTCAGAGACTAGGAAATCGGCAAAGCTCTGAGCCAGCTCCCGCTCCTTGGAGCACGCGCTGACCCCGATTCCGGTGCCCAATAGAAGGGTTGTCCCATGATCAAAATGCGGCAGAGGCGCCACGTCATACTCAAAGGTGGCTTCCTTCAGCTGGTTGAGCAGATAATAGGTCGTCAGAATGACAGAGACCTTTTGCTCGCGGAACAGCTTCTCTGCTTCAAAAGCGCCTTGGGCCAAGGCCAGCGGGAACATGCCGTCCTCGTGAATCAGTCCGCGAAGCCAAGACAGCCCCTCGACCGCACGGCTCCACGAAGCATCGATCTCCGCATTGCCCCTTCGCTGCATGAGGAATATCGGCCAGCGGTTCAACGAGTACAATTGCAGGGCCAAGCTGTAGCGCCCGGGGCTTCTCAGCTCACGCAGCATTCGCTGGAGATCGTCCCAGCCCCAA
>NZ_AEXS01000094.1:0-15847 GCF_000204455.1 Paenibacillus sp. HGF5
ACATCGCTATTCTGAAAGTTGACCCTCTTCTCTTGACGCCGCGGCTCGGTTTGAGCGGTTCTGACCCGATCCTGCAGATCCCGGATCATTGCATCAATGGCCATGCGTGCTGCAGGAATCTTCTCATAGGTCCAGGCATTAAAACGCTTCTGGCCATGATTCACGGCAAAATGGGGGGAGGTGCAAATGTCCAGCTCTTCACGCGGCAGCGGGACGCGGAAGAAAGCGCCCCATAGCTTGGCACTGTATTCATGCCAGCCGAATAATTGCACATATACGGTATCGAACCAGGCGCGTTCATTCGGAATCGGCACATGCTCGGTACCGGTATTGGGAGCATGGTGAAGCATCCGGCCAAGAAAGCGGTCCGAGAATTGTTGATATTCGTATGTATACATCAGCATTTCATGCCAGACCTCATCGACGTCCTTGCTGAACATCGGTACGCGGTCCAACACGGCGCACATGATAAAGAAACGTTTAAGCTCCTGCCATCTCCATTCATATTCCTGTTCGGACATGTCAGGATGCTCACTCATCACGCGCTGTTTCAGCATGCTCTGATAAGTATCGGGCAGCGCGGCCTCCAGTCTGCCGACAAGCTCGCTTGCCGGGCTTCCGGCCTTGACGATCGGCGGCAGCTCCGGTATTTTCCCTCGTCGAGGCTTATTTCCATCAGGGACCAGCTGGCTATTTTGTTTGCGTAACGAGCGTTTAACGAAAAAAGAAATAATCCATACATCCACCACGATGAATACAATGAGCAGTATCCAGGTTGTTGAGTTCATACATGCTCCTCCTGTCTATTTTGGTATGCGGAGGCGGACTATCATTTCTCTCCATGTGTAAATTATTGCAAATGTATCGCAGGTTGGCAATCGAAATTCTGGATTCGGCTATAGCGGCCATAACTTGAATATTGGGTGTTCTTTATGATACATTCCGTGTGTGCCGGAGAGTTTGTTGATCATGAAGGTCTACGATCATATGGGCGGCAATTATGTTTACTTATAGGAGCATACATATGTTAACAGGTTGGAAACTATCTGTATTAGGTATTATTATTGTGGGCATTACAGGCATTATAGCGTCCGTTACCGGTCTGATCGAGCCTGGCCGTGCCGCCGCACTCTTCGTGGTATTCGTGCTTTTTATCGGGGCGCTGGAGCTGCTGGAACGAATGAAGAGCCGCAGGAAGAAGAAGGGAGACATGCGATCTTCCAAGTGAGAATATGAAGACAGCAAGGAGGGAGCTTGTGAATTGGGTAGCCGTACAGCCGTACTACAAAATCAACCGAATCGTGGACGGCATTGAACAACGAACGGAAGAGCAAGGGCGGGAGATGTTCCTGTACGAGGATCGAATCGTAACCCAATACCGGGAGTTTCCGATCCGGCAGGTGTTTGACCTGTCCTATCGGCCGATGGGAGACGGCGGAGGTTTCTTGTACCTGCATACCCAGCAAGGGGTGTATTCGTACACGGTGAAGGAGGATCCGGGGTCCTTCATTTCGGCGTTTAAAAATCTCTGAACGAACATAATCCCAAACAAACCTGGTCTCAGGTCCAGTTCATATCCTCGTCTACAGCACGTTTGCGAAGGCCGCGTTGTCGTATAAGCTGATATATATTCCAGGGACGGATTAGGGGGCCAGGGCGTGGATACGCTATTGAATTTTATTGAACAAATCGGGCATTACGCATTATTCTTTGTATTATGCCTGGGATTGGTCGGGCTTCCCGTGCCGAATGAAGTCGTGGCCATGACTGGCGGAGCGTTGGCGGCATCCGGGATATTATCGCCGGCCCCGTCTTTTATCATGACCTTTCTCGGCGTGTGCTCGGGATCGACGGTCGGTTTCATGCTTAGCCGCTTTACCGCCAGCAAGCTATTAAACCGCGTAGGGGAAAAGTCGAAGATTCGCCAGTTTCTCGATGTATCCGAACGCTTGACCCGCCAATATGGCAATTACGCCATATGCATCAGCGCCTTTTTGCCCATCCTGCGCAATGTTACTCCGTATGCGGTCGGGATGAAGGGAATGCCGTATCGCCGGTTTGCGATCTACTCGTATACCGCGTCCTTGGTGTGGACCACCGGTTATTTTTCTTTGGGCATGTTTGTCGGCGATCAGGTCGTCGATCATATTGGCGTGCTGATTAACCGGTATGGATATTATGCAGCTGGAATCGTTGCGGCGCTGGCCATCATCCTGATCATTTCGTGGTGGATGCGAAGAAATAAACGAAGCAAGGAGAATAATGAGATCCAATTTCATGGATAGTCCTACGGATTGGGTTCTGCGATAGCTTAAGGCTGATCCGGCAAGGTCTCGGGTGAATGGCGAATGATTTTCACGTATTCCCGAGGAGAGAACAAGAGGGATCCTCCTTGGGAATGCTGCATGTGATATACGCCGTTTGACGGGTTTTCCTGAAGGTAGGCGGACTGCGTGCGTAGATTCGTCACGATGGCCGCCGTTAATATCACGAGAAAGACGAAGGCGCAAACTGCCGCTTTTTTGATCATCATGGGAACCACTCCTTTACATACAGTAATTTCCCGAGAGCCTCCACTTCATTCCCCGACATACCCTTTGACAAAGCTTTGATCTCAAGATATACTGATTTTCAGTGTGATTCGAAAAAATACCATATGGTTTTACCTGGAGGAGCCTGCCAACAGCGGGCTCTTTTTGTGTTTTTTTGGACTTATGCCTAAATTATGGGGAAATACTACTAATGAAGGAAAAATCGGACTATAGGAGGAGTAGACTTTGTCTTTGCTGCACATCGCCGTTTTGGCACCTTTTATCGTAGCGCTTGTGGTTATGCTGACCTACAAGCTCATCGGCCGCGTCCACACCGGATGGGTGGTTTTGCCGGTCCCGGTTGTCCTGTTCGCCTATTTTTTGGGACTTATCCCAACCATTCAGGGAGGTGAACAGCTCCAAGCCGTCCTGGAATGGATCCCAAGCGCGGGAATAAACTTTACCGTTTATTTGGATGGATTAAGCTTGATTTTTGCACTATTAATATCCGGCATTGGTTCCCTCGTTGTCCTGTACTCTATCTTTTATATGGATAAAAACAAGGAAGCGGTCCACAGATTCTATGTGTACCTGCTTCTGTTCATGGGCGCCATGCTGGGTGTCGTGCTCTCCGATAATCTGATGGTGCTGTACGGCTTCTGGGAACTGACCAGTATCTCGTCCTTCCTGCTGATTGCATTCTGGCATCATCGGGACCGCTCCAGATACGGAGCCTTGAAATCCATGCTCATCACCGTATTCGGCGGACTTGCCATGTTCGCGGGGTTTATCCTGCTTTATGCCATGACAGGCACCTTTAGCGTACGGGAGATCGTCGCCGATGTAGGGAGCATTGCCGGAGATGCGATGTTTATTCCGGCCATGATTCTGATCCTGCTCGGGGCCTTCACCAAGTCCGCGCAGTTTCCGTTCCATATCTGGCTGCCGGATGCGATGGAAGCACCGACCCCGGTAAGTGCTTATCTGCACTCCGCGACCATGGTGAAGGCCGGGATCTATTTGGTGGCCCGGTTTAGTCCGGTGTTTGCCGGGCAGGCGTCCTGGTTCTGGATCGTAGCGATAACGGGCTTGACCACGCTGATTTATGCTTCGATCCGCGCGATCAAGCAGACGGATCTAAAAGCGCTGCTGGCGTTCTCCACCATCAGCCAATTGGGGCTGATCATGAGCTTGCTCGGCCTAGGCTCTGCCGCCGCTTATTATGGAGACGGCGTGGACACGCTGCTCTACGCGAAAGCGACGACGGCGGCCATCTTTCATCTGATGAATCATGCCATATTCAAGGGCGCCTTGTTTATGGTCGTCGGCATCGTGGACCATGAGACGGGCACCCGGGATCTGCGGAAGCTCGGCGGGCTGGTGTCGCTCATGCCGATTACGTTTACCGTGGCGGTCATAGGGGCTTTTTCCATGGCCGGGTTGCCTCCGTTCAACGGATTCTTGAGTAAAGAGATGTTCTTTACGGCGGTCCTTCAGGCCTCAGACATGAATTTCTGGAATGCAGAGACCTGGGGCATACTGATCCCGGTCGTCGCCTGGATTGCCAGCGTGTTTACGTTCCTGTACAGCATGATCCTGGTCTTCAAAACCTTCACCGGACGCTTCCAGCCTGAAAAGCTGGAGAAGAAGCCGCACGAAGCTCCACTGGGAATGCTGATTCCCCCGGTCATTCTGGCATCGCTCGCCATCGTGTTCGGCTTGTTTCCGAACCTGTTGTCCCAAACGCTCATCGAACCGGCGATGGCCGCGATTCATCCAGGGCTGCTTGGGGCGGAGGATCGTTTTCACGTACACATCGAAATGTGGCACGGCTGGACGACGGAGATTTTCATGACCATCGGCATCATTGTTCTCGGTACCGTGCTGTATAAGCTTCACGGCAGAGCTCGAATAATGAATACATCGCTGATGAAGCGATGGACATGGAACAAGCTGTATGACGGGGGATTGCGAGTCCTCGAAAGAGGCGGCGAAACGCTGACCTCAACCTACATGACAGGCTCTCTCCGTCATTACGTGATGTATATTTTCGTATTTTTTATAGCCGTTCTTGGCGGGGGGCTTCTGCTGGTCGACAATATCGGGTTTGATAGGACCGCTTACGCGCCGATGTCCTTCTATGAGGCCGTTGCCATACTCGGCCTGGTCATTCCGGTCATCGCGCTGCCGTTCGTCCGGACGCGACTGATGGCGATCATATTGACCGGTGCTGCCGGTTACATGGTGACTCTGTTCTTCGTCCTGTTCCGGGCGCCGGATTTGGCGCTGACCCAGATGGTCGTCGAGACGGTATCCGTGATGCTGTTCCTGCTCTGTTTCTATCATCTGCCGAAGCTGAAGCGGGAGAAGGTGCCGATGAGCTTGAAATGGAGAAATCTGCTTATTTCGGCAGGCGTCGGTGCTGTCGTGACCTTGATCGCCCTGGCTGCGAGCAGCGGCAGAACCTTCGACTCCATTGCGGATTACTTCATTCAAGAGAGCTATCGCTCCGCCGGCGGCAAAAATATCGTCAACGTCATTCTGGTGGATTTCCGAGGCTTTGATACCCTGCTTGAAATCACGGTTCTGGGCATTGCATCCCTTGGAATTTATGCCTTGATCAAAATCGATTTGGGTGAAGGGATTCTGGGAGAGCGGGATCGTTATGAAGGGGCATATCTGCCCAACAGCAATGATGTCATTCTTCGAACCGTATCCAAGGTGGTTATTTTTATCGTGGTAACCTTCTCCTGGTTCCTGTTCAACTCGGGGCACCATGAGCCGGGCGGCGGATTTATCGGAGGTCTGATGACCTCTGCGGCACTGGTTCTGTTATCCATGGCTTTCGGCATGGATATGACCCGCAAGATCGTGCCCTTCGAGTTCCGAAAGGTTACGGCGGCGGGGCTTGCCATCGCCCTGCTTACGGGGATCGGCTCCTTTGCCTTTAACGCACCGTTCTTAAGTCATTCCTTCGGTTATTTCAACCTGCCGCTTCTCGGGAAAACGGAGCTGGCTACTGCGGTTCTCTTCGACCTCGGCGTTTATTTGGCCGTAGTCGGCGTGACGATGACCATCATCAATTCGATCGGGAGGGATAACTGACCATGGAACTATATATGTCGCTTGCCATCGGAATTATTTTCGCGGTTGGGATCTACCAGATCTTATCCAAAAGCCTGCTGCGGATCATTCTCGGCACGTCGCTGTTAACCCACGGCGTCCATCTGCTGCTGCTCACCATGTCAAGGCTGAAGACCGGGGCTGCCCCGCTGCTTGGCGAGGAGGCTTCCTCTTACGTTGATCCGGTTCCGCAAGCATTGATACTGACGTCCATCGTCATCAGCTTTGGCGTCACGTCGTTCTTTTTCGTACTGGCTTATAAAGCATATCAACGCTTGGGCACGGACAACATGGAGGAGTTAAGGGGGACGGACGATGAATAACGTGATTGTGCTTCCGCTCCTGATTCCTTTGGTTACGGCCGTCATTCTTATTTTCTGTTCCAAATACGTCCGCGCGCAGCGGTGGATCAGTGCGGTTAGTATTCTAATCAACCTGCTTGGCGCCCTGTTCATCGTCAACCAGGTGAGTAACGAAGGCATCCAGACGCTTCATATGGGCGGATGGCAGCCGCCGTACGGGATCGTGTTCGTGGCGGATATGCTGGCGGCACTGCTGGTGCTTACGACGCTGATCGTTGCCGCAGCCTGCCTGTTCTATGCTTTTCGGAGCATCGGGGAAGAGAGAGAGAAGCATTACTTCTATCCCTTTTTTCAATTTTTGCTGGCCGGCGTGATCGGATCGTTTCTGACGGGGGATCTGTTCAACCTGTTTGTCTGCTTTGAGGTCATGCTGATCGCTTCCTATGCGCTGATCGTTCTGGGCGGAACCAAGCGGCAGCTGAGGGAAACCTTGAAGTACATGCTGATTAACATTATTTCATCCACCTTGTTTGTTGCAGCCGTAGCTTATTTATACGGCACGGTCGGCACGCTGAACATGGCGCATCTGTCCCTGCGCGTGGGTGAAGTGCAGCAGGACGGAATATTGTCGGTCATTGGCCTTTTGTTCCTGATCGTATTCGCACTGAAGGCGGGCTTGTTCCTGTTCTTCTGGCTGCCCGGTTCCTACAGCGCACCTCCGGCGGCCGTAACGGCTCTGTTCGGCGCCCTGCTGACGAAGGTCGGGTTATATGCGATTATCCGAACCTTTACGCTGATCTTCCATCACGATACCGGCAACATTCACGCCGTCATCGGCTGGATGGCTGCGGCCACGCTCGTTCTGGGCAGTATGGGCGCGGTTGCGTATAAGGATCTCGGACGCATCCTGAATTACAACATCATCATTAGCGTGGGCTTCATCGCCTTTGGTGTAGCAGTGGCCTCCTCCGATTCCTTAAACGGAGCCGTGTTCTATTTGATGCATGATATGATCGCTAAGGCGCTGCTCTTTATTCTGGGCGGCATCATCATGGCGAGCGCGGGCGCGAGCAAGCTGAGCGATATGGGCGGCCTGATGAAGCGGCATCCCCTGGTGGGGTGGATGTTCTTCATCGTGGCGCTGGCGCTGGTCGGCATCCCGCCGCTTAGCGGATTCCTTGGCAAGGTCCTTATCGTTCGCGGCGGACTGAGCGAGGGGCATTATGCGCTGACGGGATTGGCGCTGGCATCAAGCCTGGCGGTGCTCTACTCCCTGATCAAAGTGTTTATGGGAGCATTCTGGGGCGAATCGCCAGGGCCTAACGAATCGCGGCCGGTCAGAATCCATCGGACCGCTTATGCGGGAGCGATCGGGCTTGCGATCATAGTGATTGTCCTGGGAGTCGGTTCAGAATGGGTATATACCTATACCTCCCAAGCAGGCGCCGTATTATCCGATCCGTCACTATACATTCAAGCCGTATTAAAGGAGTAGTGGATATGGGCCATCAAATCCTGTTGAATATCATCATTGCCATTGTCTGGATGTTCCTGAACAGCAACTGGTCTCCCCAGCAATTCATTGTTGGGTACCTGATCGGCATCTTGCTCATTTATATGCTGCGGCGCTTCTGGCCGAACGACTTCTATTTGCGCAAGCTGTGGTCCATCCTGATGCTGCTGCTCCTGTTTCTAAGCGAACTGTTTAAGTCGAGCGTCACGGTCATCGGTCAGATCATAAGACCGAAGCTGAACGTTCGTCCCGGCATCTTCGCTTACTCCACGGAGCTGAAATCCGATTGGGAGATCACGGTGCTATCGTGCCTGATCTGCTTGACGCCAGGAACGCTTACCCTGGAAGTGTCGCGCGATGGTCAGACGCTTTACATTCATGCGATGGATATCGAGGACGTCGAAGAGCTGTCGAATCAGATTCGCGGTACCTTCGAACGGGCGATCAAGGAGGTGACCCGCACATGATCCAGAGCATGCTGATTGCTTCGCTGGTGATTTTGTCGCTTGCCATCCTGGGCTGCTTGTATCGCTTGATCAAGGGACCCTCCATGAACGACCGGATCATGTCGCTCGATACGATCGGAATCATCCTGTTGTCCATGATCGCCGTGTTATGCATGCTCTTCCGGACAACGGTCTATTTCGACATCATATTGCTGATCGGAATTCTAACGTTTATCGGAACGACCGCACTCGCCAGATATATCGAAAGGGGTGACGTCATTGAACGCACAAACGATGAGTCAGATCGGTGAGTTTCTGATTGCGCTGATGGTGCTGCTCGGAGCTTTACTCGGCGCATTGAGCGCATTCGGCCTGATTCGCCTGCCGGATGTGTACATGAGATCCCACGCAGCCACGAAGAGCGCTACCCTTGGCGTCCTCTTTATTCTTGCGGGCGCATTTCTATATTTCACCTTTTACTTGGAGCATGTCAGCGCGAAGCTGCTGCTGGGGATCGTGTTCGTATTCATTACGGGTCCGGTTGCAGGCCACTTGAACGGGAGGGCGGCTTACCGATCCGGCGTCTCCATGTGGGAGAAAAGCGTTCATGATGACCTGAAGCCTGCTCTCAAGCGCGAACGTGAACGCATGCGCGATTCCCGGAAGGCCGAACATTCCGAGAAAGGATGACCGCGAACCGTAAACAAGGTCCCGATGAATAATCGAGAAGATGAGATGGGCTTTCCAAGCATATGGGAAGCCCATTTCTGGTTTCATGCTTGGCTCACGGATATCATTTTGTGGTAAAATTGACCAAAACGGGTTCGCGGAGTGGTTGGATATCACGCTAGGAAAGCTGATCCTGAACAAGGAGAATGTGTACAGATGGTATTGGATACAGATCAAACGAAATTAAGAGAGCTGTCTTCCTTTCTTGCCCGAATGAACGGGGATCGTCATCATCATGTCGGATATTGCGGCGAACAGGAAGGGGAGATTTATAGCACACTGCTGGAAGATTTTTCGGAAAATGGCCGGCTGAGCAGCCAGCGATTTACCGTGATCTATGATCAAGATCAGATGGTAGGCGCATTGGGATTCGATGTGGACGAAGAAGAGGGAACTGCTGAGATATGGGGACCTTTTATCGATGCACAAGGCGAGCTTTGGCATCGATTGGCGAAGGAGCTATGGGTTGAAGGAACAACGAAGCTGAATGGCGATGTAACACGCTATTTCGGATTTTATAATGCAGCTCATCTGTCCGCTGCGAGGTTTATGGAGGACAAAGGGGGAAGAAAGACAGGTGTGCATCATGTACTGAGAATCCAAAAATCCACCTTGTTAACGAATGCCGCGTCTGAATTGCAGGATATCACGCCCGAGTATTGGGATGAGTTCGCGGATCTGCATGGCAAGGCCTTCCCGAATACCTATCTCAGCTCGGAGTCTATTTTGCAGAAGCTGGATGAGGATCACCGGCTCTTCATACTTACGGAAGAAGGCCGTTTCGCCGGGTATGTGTATGTGGAGGGAAACCCTGAATTTCAGGAAGGAAATATAGAGTACATCGCGGTATCCGAACATTTTCGGCGCAAAGGCTATGGCCGGATCCTGCTTGATCAAGCGCTCCATTATTTGTTCCAGGTCCTGCAGCTGGAAGAAATCTCGCTATGCGTGGACCAGGACAATGCAGGGGCGCTCCAGCTGTATCAACGTTCGGGCTTTGAGACGGTACATAAACTGGCGTCATACGTATTGGAGTGAACATGATGATATCCAACATAGCACGCCCATAAATAACAAGACCCGCCCATCCCAGCAATCGGGACCGGCGGGTCTTCTTGTTAAACATCTAACGCTTCTTCTTTTTACTGCTGATGACGACGCTTCCGGGCTGATCATCGTGATGGTAACGGTTTTCCATCTTTTTGCCGGCCAGCCACAACAGCCAGAGGACGACGGCCGCGATAAGAATGCGCCAAGGCTGCTGGATAAAGGCCTGCCAGTCATGTCCAATGAATGCCACCATGAAGATCATCACGGATTTGCCTGCCATAACGGCGATCGTGAACGTTGTAGCCGATACCGTGCTAATGCCGGATGCGATATTGATCAGCGAGGAAGGCGTAAAGGGAAAGCAGTACAGGATGAAGATCGGCGTAAAGCCCTTATCTTCAATCCAATGGAAGAAACGCTGGGATCCCGGCATTCTTTTTTGTATAAGCAATCCCAGTTTGCCTCCCAGCTTGCGAACGATCCAAAACACCGTGACGGATCCAAGGCAAACGCCGATCCAGGACAGCAGGAATCCCCACCATAAACCATAAGCTGCGGAGTTTCCCATCACCAGGACGATGAGGGGCAGAAAGGGGAGAAACGCCTCTATAAATGGAAGCAAAATACCCGGAATGGGACCCAGCCGCGAGTACTGCTGCAGCCATCCCTGCACTTGATCCATGTCAATTTCTTTCATATGGGTCCACACGTTCTGAAGCCATTCCAACATGATGAGTAAATCCTCTCCCTGCCTGGGGTAAAATTATGTATTTTCTCGTCGATCGCGGATGGAATATATTATAGCATAACCGGAATCAATATTATAAATTGCAAGTATTGGCCCTACCTGGTTCCAGTCGATTCGGTCATGCCCCGCAGCGATGGGTCAGGAATAGATCGAAAGGTTGATGGGGCGGGACTGTACTCCTTAGTCCGGGGGGACCCGACCATGGTCTGAAAGATCCATGTGACATGGTGTGTCAACATTGACACGCCATTCCTTTTTTTAATACAATGGTTCTTCGACAGGCTTTATCGTGTGAAAAATGATACAAAAGGAGAATGGCATGGTCAAAAATCACAAAAAACTGACAGTCGGCGAAATTTTGAAACGGTTCATCTTTATCACCGTCGGTGCAATTCTGATGGCCGTGGCGCTTGAGATCTTCCTGGTGCCCAATGAAATCATCGATGGTGGAATTACCGGTATTTCCATCGTATTATCATCGATTACGCCCATCAAATTGGGGGTATTCCTGTTTATCATCAACTTACCGTTTCTGTTTATCGGCTACAAGCAGATTGGCAAAACGTTTGCGTTTTCCACGCTGTACGGGATCGTGGTGCTGTCGGTAGCGACAACCTTCCTGCATCATGTAGATCCGTTTACGAACGAGAAGATTTTGGCGGTATTATTCGGCGGATTGGTCCTGGGCCTCGGGGTCGGTCTCGTCATCCGTTACGGCGGTGCGCTTGACGGGACGGAGATCGTAGCCATCCTGCTGTCCAAGAAGCTGCGAATGCCGGTCGGTCAGATCATCATGATCATCAACGTCTTTATATTTATTACCGCAGGGTTTGTATTCGGTGCAGATTCGGCGATGTATTCGATCTTCTCTTACTACATAGCGGCAAAAGTGATGGATATTGTGGTAGAGGGCTTGGACGAGTCCAAATCCGTTACGATTATATCCAACGAATATGAGGAAATTTCGAGTGCCATCATGCAGCGTCTGGGACGCAGCACGACCATGATCTATGCCAAGGGCGGATATTCGAAAGAGGACACGCAGATGATTTATTGCGTCATCACCAGGCTGGAGATTGCGAAGCTGAAGACCGTGGTGCAGGAGATTGACAAGAACGCATTTATATCGATCCAAAATGTAGCGGACGTGCTGGGCGGAAGCATGGCAAAGTCCGATATTCATTAGGGACACGATTACGCTATCGTTTTGATATGCTTATTAACAAGCGGCGGCCCTCTGCAGATTTGGTTCTGCAGAGGGCCGCTGTTTTCGTGTTCGGCAATCCGGCGGATCACTTCCGTACTTCAAAAAACTCGCATTCGTCCCGCTTGTGATAGCCGAGCGAACTGACGCTGGATTGCGTAATGACGGTATCGTCGGTGAAACGGATGACAAGACTCCCCGAATCAATCAAATGATTATCCTTGAAGATGCGTATACGGATCTGCTGCTCCATGACTTCCTGAAAGTCCTGGTCGGTCAATAACGGTCTGACGATCGGCATGGATGACCAACTCCTAACGTAAAAAGGTGGTTTGATTGCGATAACGTCTTATGCTAAAGGGGGATTGGTATGGCATTTGCGGCAGACAGGGAAGTAGGTATCATTCCCGCCGATCAGGATCTGTTCGCCGGCATAGACGGGCTTGCCGTCGATGACGCGAAGGTTCATGATCGCTTTGCGCTCGCAGAACCAGCAGATCGTCTTCATTTCCTCGATTTTATCGGCGTAAATCAGCATCCAGCGGCTGCCTTCAAACAGCTCGTTGCGGAAGTCGTTCTTTAGTCCGAAGCCCATGACAGGCACGTTAAGCTCATCGACGATCCGAACGAGCTGGAGGATGCTGTCCTTGGACAGGAACTGGCATTCGTCAACAAGAACGCAGTAGGGCTTCGGCTGATGATCCTTCACGATCCCGTAGATATCGGTCGTATCGGATATAGGTATCGCTTCACGGCGCAGGCCGATTCGCGACGATACATAACCGACGGCATCCCGGTCATCGATAGCGGACGTAAAGAGAAGCACCGGTTTGTTCTGTTCTTCGTAGTTATGGGCGACTTTCAAAATCTCGATGGATTTGCCACTGTTCATGGAGCCATACTTGAAAAATAATTGAGCCATGCTTTCGTTCCCTTCCTATAGGTGCAATGTTGCTTTTATAAGCGTAATGGTGCAAAATTCGTTATTCTTACTATATAAGATATGACATGCAGAGTATATTGTCGCATTATTGGGAGGTATTTGTCCATTGCTGAAGGTGAATATATTCTGACAAACCTGTTAGCAGGGAACGAAAAAAAGGTTTGACAACCATTACCAGCAGTTGTAATATAACGGCATACCAAATGAATACCAAGATTATCGACCAGATAACTGGAGATATCACGCGAAGGAACAAGTACGACGGTTGAGCGTACTTTGACCAGCTTGATATCTCTTTTTTTTCATTCTTAACCAAGTAAACAGGTATGAATAATTATAATACGGGATGGTGAGGCAAATGTCAGCAGACACGTTGATTATTCAACAGGTTAACAAAATTTTTCAAGCACCGACAGGGAGTGTTACGGCGCTGAAAGGCATTGACTTGCGGGTTCGTAAGGGGGAATTCATCACATTGATCGGACCGAGCGGCTGCGGGAAGAGCACCTTGCTCAAAATCGTTGCGGGCCTGGATACATCGTACGAGGGAAGCGTCCTGCTGAATGACAAGCCGATATCGGGCCCAAGCATCGAGAAGGGGTTTATTTTTCAAGAGCCGCGCTTGTTTCCATGGCTGACGGTGGAGAAAAATATCGCAGGCAATTTATCGCTGAAGCAGAAGGATGTCCGCAAAAAGGTGGATGAATTCATTGAGCTCGTTCGGCTGAAAGGCTTTGAGAAGGCATATCCCAGGGAGCTGTCGGGAGGGATGGCCCAGCGGGTAGCCATCGCCAGGGCGCTGCTGCGGAATCCGGACGTGCTGCTGCTGGATGAACCTTTTGGCGCGCTGGATGCGTTCACTCGCTCCCATATGCAGGAGGTGCTGCTGGACATCTGGCAAAATAACCGCACGACCATGCTCTTTGTTACCCATGATCTGGATGAGGCTGTGTTTCTTGGCGAGCGGGTCGTCATTATGAACCCGAGACCGGGCCATATTCGTTCCATCCTGCCGATCGATCTGCCGTTTCCGCGGAAAAGGACCGGCTCCTCCTTCCAGGAGCTGCGAACCAAAGTGCTGCGAGAGTTCGAGAAAGTGGAAGAACCGGAGTTCGATACCGGTGCAGGAATTTAATCGGTCCAGGGTTATCGAGCGTCAAACCAAATGAACGATAGAAAACAGAGGAGAGAATCTGATCATGCATACAAAGAAAAAGAACGTCGCCATTATGCTATTGCTTATCCTTTCCGTCTTCGCATCCGGCTGCGCCGGAGCAAACAGCCAGCCCGCGGCTGGAGCCGTTAAGAAGGGAGCAGACGGCAAATACACAGATTTGACCGTACGGCTCGGGGTCCAGGGAAGCGGCGGTTTGTTTGGCAAGGCGCGCGAGGAGAGATGGTTCGAGGAGGAGTTCGGCAAGCTAGGCGTCAAGGTGGAGTGGGCAGAGTTTCAGAGCGGTCCTCCCATGACCGAAGCGATGGCTTCGAATCGTCTGGACTTTGCGGGGCTTGGCAATATGCCGATTATCGCCGCCCAGGCGGCCGATATTCCGTTTAAGGTCATCTCCCAGAGCTTGCACGGCCAGAAGAATGTGGCCATCATCGTGCCGCCGGACAGCCCTGCGCAGACCCTCAGTGATCTGAAGGGAAAGAAGGTAGCGGTAACCAAAGGGAGCAATGCCTTTAACTTTTTGTACCGGGGATTGGCGGATCAAGGACTCAAGGTATCCGACATCGAAATCATTCAGCTTCAGCCCGACGAAGCCCAGCCTGCATTCGAATCGGGCGGCGTCGATGCTTGGGCAACCTGGGACCCTTACATCACCTTGAACACGCTGACAGGCAAAGGCAAAGTGCTGGCCGACGGCGAGCAGCTTGGCGTCCTGTCGCCTTCGTTCAATATCGTGCGGAAGGATTTTGCCGATCAATATCCGGACCTGGTCACGCTCTATCTGACCGTGCTGAACAAAACTCTCGCCTGGGAGAAAGAAAACGAAGCGGAGGCGATTAAACGTTATGCCGATGAGCGCGGCATCCCGCAGGAAGTCATTCAAGGCACGTTTGACCGTTCAAGGTCGATCAACATTCCCGTAACGGATGACATCATCGCGGAGCAGCAGAAAACCGCCGACTTCCAATTCGAGCAAAAAACGATCCGCAAAAAAATCCAGGTCAAAGACGTGTTTGATAATCAGTATATTGAAGCTGCAACCCAATAAGGGGGCACATCATCTGAAATTGAAAGGAGGTAGCGCTTATGCTCCCGGAAGGGATCAGCAAAGTGACCGCCGACCCCGTCGAAACCCGTCTCCGTCATAAGCGGATTGACCGCAGGTTCCTGTTTAAACTTACCCATGCATGGATCGGCTGGCTTGTTCCGCTCTTTATCATCATCGTGTGGCAGGCGGCTGGGGCCATGGGTTGGCTCAATCCGATCCTGCTTCCGACTCCACTCGATATCTGGAAGGAATTCGTTCATTTAACAAGCTCCGGCGAGCTGATTCGGCATCTGGGTATTTCATCCTGGCGAGCGCTGCTCGGGTTTCTGCTCGGCGGCAGCCTCGGTTTGGCCGCGGGGATATGGGTTGGTTTCTCGTACAAGGCCGAGCGGCTTGTCGATCCTTCCTTGCAAATGCTGCGGACGCTTCCCCATCTGGCCATTGCGCCGCTGTTCATCCTATGGTTCGGTTTCGGGGAAACCTCGAAAATCCTGCTTATTGCCAAGGGCTCGTTCTTTCCGCTCTACGTGAACACATTCCTCGGCATTCGCTCCGTGGATAACAGGCTGTTTGACGTAGCCCGCGTCCTGCAATTCAGCCGTTGGGATATGATCCGCAGGCTGATCGTTCCCGCTTCGCTGCCCCATATTTTCCTCGGTATCCGCCTCTCGATCGGGGTGGCCTGGCTTGGCCTGGTTGTGGCGGAGCTGATGGGTTCCAGTTCCGGCATCGGTTATATCATCAATGACGCGCGTTCCTTCTCCTGGACCACGGTGGTCTTCGTCGGAATTTTGGTGTTTGCGCTCGTCGGGAAGCTGTCGGATTCCCTCGTCAAAGGGCTCGAAGGCAGACTTTTGCGTTGGCAGGACAGCTATAAGGGAGGCGACCCATCATGAGAAGTCATGCAGCCACCTCAGAAACAGGGAGGCGGGACTGGCTGAAGGTCATTCCAAAGCCCCTCCATGCCTGGCTTGTGCCCGCAGCGGTCTTGGCTTTATGGCAGGCAGCCGGCGGATTTGGCTGGATTTCGGCGTCCCTG
>NZ_AEXS01000093.1:0-6154 GCF_000204455.1 Paenibacillus sp. HGF5
ATCGTATGGATCATTATGCTTCTGATCAGTGCGTATCTGCTCAGCCGATCGTTCACACATCCGATTCGCCGATTTGTCGAGAAGATGGACCGTCTTAACAACTTTGAGGTTGTGGCGAAGCTGCCTGTTACGAGAATGGACGAAATCGGCAGGCTAACGCAGAGCTACAATGCCATGCTCGAGAGGATTCAGAGCCTGCTCCAAAAGACGAAAAATGCGGAGGAGCAGAAGAAGGAATACGAGCTGAAGATGCTGCGAAGCCAGATTGCGCCCCATTTTCTGTATAATACCCTTGCCTGCATAAGCAGCTTGGCAAAGCAGCAGCGCATCGACGAGCTGCGCGATACGATTCGTTCACTGGTCAAGCTGTTAAGCTTCAGCTTCGACAAGCAATCAGAATACGTATCCCTTGAGGAGGAGCTGGAAGGGCTGCGAATGTACATGCATATTCAGCAGGTGCGCTTTGGGGAACAATATCAGTTTAGGATTGATATCAATCCTGACCTTCTGCAGTATCGCATACTTAAGCTTACGCTGCAGCCGCTCGTAGAAAATGCACTCTTCCATGGACTAACGCCGAATCACGGCGGGCTTATCGTCGTGAATGGCGGGCTGAGGAAGGGGATTCTGAGACTCTATGTGCGCGATAACGGGATAGGCATCAGGCAGGAGAAGCGGAGGAGGCTGCTGTTGGAAAATCAGGACGGTGGGCAGGGCTCCATGTACCGGTTTACGGGCATTGGGCTGCGGAACGTACATGAGCGGATTCGGATCCATCACGGTGAGTCGTACGGCTTGCGGATCGGAAGCGCGGAAGGGGCAGGTACTGTTGTCCGCGTCGATATGCCCGTCCTGACGGAAAGCGACGAACGATTAGGTATTTGGCGTTAACCAATAACGATACCAAGGCTGTCACGTGGTTTCTTCAGACCATTCGTGACAGCCTTTACTCATTTATCGTTGATATTGATGCAGATGGATCCATATTCGATGTTAATGATGATGAAGGAAATGCTTACATTTTTTACGTTTTGTGTATATCGAGGAGACGTCAGGACCTTTATACTTACCTTAATTGGAAGCGCATTCAAACTAGGGAGGGATACGATGGAAGCCAATCATAGCCTAACGCCAGCCCCTCGGATACGGTTATCTCCGCGGACAAGGCTGCACATGTTTTTAAAGTTAGCCTGGCGGTTTAAAGCCTTTTACGTCATGCTGCTGCCCGGCATTATTTATTTTGTCATATTTCGGTACTTCCCGATGTACGGAGTCATTATCGCTTTCAAAGATTTTGCGATCCTGGACGGCATAACGGGCAGCTCGTGGGTTGATCCGTGGTATAAGCATTTTCAGAGCTTTTACGAGTCGCCTTACTTCAGTCAGCTGCTAACCAATACGCTGTTGATCAGCCTCTACAAGCTGTTATGGGGGACGCTGCCGCCGATCATGCTGGCCATACTGCTGAACGAATGCCGCGTTCGCTGGCTGAAGTCAATTGTACAAACGCTGACCTACATGCCGCACTTCTTGTCTTGGGTCATTATTTTCGGTATTCTTTTGACGCTCTTCTCCCAGAACGGTGGTCTCATCAACCGCTGGATTGTGGAAGCGGGGGGAAGCTCGATCCCGTTTCTGACCTCGACGGAATATTTCCGCAGCATACTGGTTGGATCGGAGGTATGGCAAAATCTCGGATGGGGTGCGATTATCTATTTAGCCGCGATGGCGGGCATCGATCCGACGCTTTACGAGGCGGCGAAGGTGGATGGTGCGAGCCGAATGCGAATGATCTGGCATATTACGCTTCCTGGCATTAGAAGCATTATCGTCCTGCTGTTCGTTCTGAAGCTTGGCCATCTGCTTGACGCAGGCTTTGATCAAATTTACATTCTGTACAATATTCAGGTATACCCGGTTGCGGACATCATCGACACATGGGTTTACCGAACCGGTCTGCAGCAGCTTAATTTCAGTTTGGCGTCGGCAGTCGGATTGTTCAAATCGGTCATCGGACTCATCCTTGTGCTAGGTGCCAACCGTGTGGCGAAGAAATGGGGTGAGGGCATATGGTAAGAGGCCTCGATGATAAAATTTTCAACGCAATCATATACGTCATTCTCGGAATATGCGGACTTGTCGCCATTCTGCCGATCCTTTATGTCGTATCCGTATCCATCACTCCGTTCGGAGAAGTACTGCGCAACGGCGGATTCATATTGTTCCCGAAAGAAATTACGTTTTCCGCTTACCGCACGCTGCTGACGGAGTCCAATATTCCGAAGGCGTTCCAAATAACCGTCCTCATTACGGTGATCGGAACAGCGGTCAATCTCGTCTTGACCGGACTGATGGCGTACCCGCTCAGCCGCCGGAATTTGCCGGGAAGAAACTTTTTTCTGCTCATGATCGTGTTCACCTTGTTGTTCAGTGGAGGACTTATTCCGACCTATCTGGTCGTTAAGTCAATGGGGCTGCTCGATTCTATCTGGGCGATGATTTTGCCAAATGCAGTCTGGAGCTTTAACGTTCTTATTATGAAAAGCTTTTTTGAAGGGCTGCCGGAGGAGCTGTTCGAGTCGGCCCGAATGGATGGTGCGAAAGAGTTCCGCATCCTGCTGCAAATCGTTACGCCGCTTTCCCTTCCTGTATTGCTGACGGTTGGATTGTTTTACCTGGTCGGCCATTGGAACGAGTTTTTTCAAGCGATTTTTTATGTGACCGATCGCACGCTGTATCCGCTGCAGGTCGTCGTCCGTGAAATTCTGATGCAAAGCCAGCAGCCACTGGAGAACGCGGAAAATATGATGCCGACGCAGACGATGCAGATGGCATCCGTGATGATTGCGAGCTTGCCGGTCATTGTGATCTATCCGTTTCTTCAAAAGCATTTTACAAAAGGGATGCTGCTTGGTTCGATTAAAGGTTAACCGATGAAACCATTCAGAGAGGGGTTAAGATCATGAAGAAATTAGGGACTTTGCTAGTAGCCGTTTCATTAGTGGGGGCCATGCTTACGGCTTGTTCGGGGGGGAACAGCAGCGATAATCTGGGGAACCAAACGGGCGCTACAGCCAAGCCCGGAGCGGAAACGACGGAGCAGCCTAGCGGCAAACCGGTTAAGCTCGACATTATCGAGACGGGAAACAATCTTCCGTCGCCCGATAAAGACATGATTAAGCAGGAATTGGATAATGCGCTGAATATCGACCTGAACTTGACCGTGTATCCAGCAGCGGACGATTACAACAATCAACTAAACGTTCGGATGTCCTCGGGGAACTTTCCCGACCTGTTCATGGTCGACCGGCAGCAGCTAATTCAATTTTCCAAGCAAGGGCTGCTGCTTGATCTGACGCCGTATATGGATAAATTGGAGCAAACGGTAGCATTCATTGGGGAGGACAGCGTCAAGAAGGGGATGGTCGACGGGAAAGTATATGGCATCTCCAAATCTCCGCAAATCCCTTACAACACCTTATGGATCCGCAAGGATTGGCTCGACAAGCTGAAGCTGGAAGTGCCGACCACCGTGGAACAGTTGGCTTCCGTAGCGGAAGCGTTCACGAAGAACGATCCGGATGGAAATGGCAAGCCGGACACCTTCGGTCTAACGGGGGGCAAGTTGAGCGCATTCTCGACCGTTTTCGGAGCCTTCGGCGTCGGAATGCCAGGCAACTTCTACGAGAAGGATGGCAAAGTCGTCAATTCGCTGCATGAACCGGCAATGAAGGATGCTTTGGCCTTTATTAAGGACATGATTGGATCCGGATCGGTTGATCCGGAGCTGCTCGCCAATAGCGGATTGCAGCATCAAGAGAAGGCGATCAAAGGGCAGGCAGGCATCGTCTATATCGATTGGCCGAACATGACGAAGGAGCAGTTCGTGGAACAGATCAAAACCGTTAATCCGAATGCGGAATGGCTGCAAATCGCCGCTCCTTCGGGTACAGGAGGACAATTCGACGGTTCATGGGATATCGGCGCGGCGCCTGGGAGGTATGCCATTCCGAAAGCGCTTGAGAAAGACCCGGAGAAGCTGCAGCGGGTGTTCGATCTGCTCAACTATATTTCGAATCCGGACGGAGGCTCGCTGCTCGTGCAGTTCGGGGTGAAGGATACGCACTTCACACTTGAGGACGGCAAGCCGTTGATGACGGACAAAGCGGGCGAGGTTGGCCATTCTTGGCTGTACCAATTCACCGGCAGACCGGAAATGGAGTATTTGCAAGCGAAGTTCGCCGCACAATCGGCTGCAATCGAATTCGCGAACGATCAACCCCGTATTGAAGCGTTGAACGGATTTATCGACAATCCGGAAGGGTATAACCCAGCCGATGCGAACCGGTACATGGAAGAGGAGATCGCGAAGTTCATCTACGATAAACGTCCATTGACCGAATACGATGACTTTATCAAGACGCTGGAAACGTCTATGAACTACAAAGCGTTAGTGGACAGCGCAATGGAACAGCTCAAGGCGCTCGGTTACGGGGGCTAAATAACCGGAACGAAAGGCCGACCTCATTCGATGCAGGTCGGCCTGTTCATCATACGCTATGTGTTTTTCGGTACGACGAAGGATTGACGCCGCACAGTTTTTTGAAGCTTTTGCTTAAATGATGTTCGTCGGTAAATCCGCAGTGCTCAGCGATTTGGGCAAGGGTAAGCGAAGAGTAAACAAGGAGCTGCTTCACCTTGTCCATTCTAAGATTAGTCGCGTAGGCGCTTGGCGTTATGCGGAACTCGCGTGTAAACAGTCTTGTCAGCTGAACCTGGGTTAGACCAAGCTCCACAGCGACCGACTTCAACGATAGGCCGAATTCTGCTTGCTGCTGAAGCAGATGCAGGGCTCGCCCAAGGGTCGGATCCTCGCTGAACAAGGTCATCGTATGCTGCTCGGATTGCTCGATCTGAAGCAAATAGAGCAGATCCCTGAGAAGATGTTTCTTGTACGTATGACCAATCCCTGCATGCAAGTATTGGGCTTCGCGAAATTGAGAGAGGGTGGATTGGAAGCGTTTGTTGTTCAATAGCCGAAGTTTGCCGAAAGTCGGAAAGTCCGCCGCTCGCGGCGGCTCCTCTAGGGAATTGATCCATTGAAACCCCATGAGATGGAACGATAAACCATCCGTTTGCCGGTAGAAGGTTAGATCGGGCGGGCATAACACGATGTCATCCTTGACCGCCCTTCCGCTTTGGCTGCCCACTCTGTAATTAAAAGCGCCTTCTTCGACGATGAACAACGCCCAATGATCATACGTATCATGCGTTTTCTGAAATTGATGGGTATCCTTCACGTAGACATGGTATTGCAGATCGGGATCCAGAAATCGGCTGAACTCCATTGCATGACAACACCTTTTCAAAAGATTGAAATTATATACAAGGAAAATCAATTTTTCTTACATTATAACATGATGGTTCTCCAAATATAATTAAATAAAATACAAGTAGGAGGTATAAAGGATGAAGACAGCCCATTTGGAAATAACGAAATTGATGGAGCAATTTCATGAACAGGGGTATTTGGTTATACCAGATATTTTGTCGCAGGAACAGGTGAGCCGGCTGAATGCCGCGATCGACGAAATTGTCTTGATGGAACCAGAAGCGCTTTCACATAATATTTATAACAGCGTAGAACGCCATGCCGAGATCGCTGCATTAATCGATCAGCCTGCCATTCTTCCATTAATCGTTAATTTGCTAGGCCACAACATTCAGCTTCACATCTCCCACCTCACGATCAGACAACCGAATCCAAGCGAAGCCCAAACGGCCACGCACAGCTTTATCGATTGGCATCAAGACGGTCCGCATCCGCAGTTTCCTGTCATTAACGGCTTGACAGCAACCTATTATATTAAGGTTTGCTATATTTTGAGCGATATGTCGGAGCCGGATCGCGGCAATACGAAAGTGATTCCGGGTAGTCACAAGCAGCCGTACAACCCGAATCACAAGGATGTGCGCCAGCAGCTTGACGGGGAGGTACAAGTGTGCGGAAAACCAGGTGACGTCTTCGTGTTCGCCCAAAACTTGTGGCATGCTGGTTCGCCGAATCGTTCCGCATTCACAAGAAGGCAGCTGTTCCTCGGCTACAGCCCGATCTGGATGCGTCCAATCGACTATCATTCGGCGTCTGAGAGCC
>NZ_AEXS01000092.1:0-14337 GCF_000204455.1 Paenibacillus sp. HGF5
TGAGGATGTGGTTTTCGTTTACTATTAAGGATGAACTTTTGCTTTTCTAACGGCCCGATTCGAAAGCGTAGGCCCACAGATATCCTTTCGATTCCAATAGAAGGGCATCCGGCCTTTCTTTCGGCTTCATGATGATGCTGTTGTTCGCATTCATGATATAACCATCATTCACTCGTTCGATGACGATAGGAATATCGAGCTCCATAAACAGCTGACGCATTCGGTAAATCGTATTATACAGATTGGAAAGCGCTCGTTTTTCCTCCACGTTCGTCCAGAGATCATCGAGGATTCTCCACTTCGGGCACAATTTATTCTCATGCAGCAGCAAATAGTAAAACAGCTCCTCGGTGATGCGGGTAGGCCATTTTACAAGCTGCTCGCCTTTCATAACGGAAGCTTCTCCATATAACTGAACGTCGAGTTCCTTCTTCTGGGCCTGCTTTGGTCTCTGGCCGTAATACTTCTGAAGGCGTTCATCCAGCTGCTTCACCATATTGATGGTCATCGGTTTCAAGAGATAATCCAGGGCCTGCACGCGAAAGGCTTGCACGGCATATTGCTGGTGAGCGGTCGTGAAGATCACAGGCACGTCGATCCCGTTCTCCACCAAGTTCTGAGCCAGCTGAAGCCCCGTCATTCTCGGCATTTCAATGTCGAGCACGAGTGCGTCCAGATCCAGCTTCGGTATCTCCTGCAGCGCATCGAACGGCGATTCGTAGCAGCCTACAACCTGAAACGGGCCATGCGTTTCGAGTAATCTGGCATGCAGGCCCAGAATCGGTTTCTCATCCTCCACGATAATGATCTTCCACATTACCCTTGTCCCTCCTTCACGGGAATCGATATTTGAATGGTTGTTCCGTTGCCCGGCGACGAGTGAAGCTCCAGGCTTCCTTGGGTAAGATCATGTACGCGCCGACGTACATTCGTGAACCCGATTCCGGCATTGGCGGCCGTTCCCCCCATCAACTGAGCGCACTGCGCGGCCGACATGCCTACGCCATCATCGGCGACGCGGATCTTCAAGCAGGATGCGTGCAAGGAAATGGTGAACTGGACATGTCCCGGACCTTCCTTGTCGAATAGGCCGTGGCGTATTGCATTCTCGACTAAAGGCTGCAGGAGCAGGCTAGGAATCCGAACATGCTCCGCGGCAATGGACGGATCGATGTCATAAGCAAAGGTTAACCGTTCGCCGAATCTGGCTTTTTCCACCTCGACATAGGCCTCGATAATTTCCAGCTCCTTCTGCAGGGTGGAGAATTGTCCATCCCGGCTCGTCTCAAAGATATAACGCAGGAAAGAACTGAGCATCGTTAGAAGATAGGCTGCACGCTCCCCATCCGTATAGCAAAAGGCAATGATGTTGCTAAGCGCGTTGTATAGAAAATGCGGTTTAATTTGGGTCTGCAGAAATGCCATTTCATACTCAATCGCCTTCAGCATCGACTGCTTCGTTTGTTCCGCAGCGTTCAAGCGGGCCATCAAGGTCTCTTTGGAAAAAGGCTTCAGCAAATAATCATTGGCGCCGGCTGCAAAAATCATTTCAACATGTCTGGGATATTCGGAAGAAATCATCATCAAGATCGGCAGGTCCATTAAGGATGCCTGTGTACGGATTTGCCGAAGCAATTCCAGACTATCCATGTCGCCTGGAATGATGTCATCCATGATCATCATCGCGATTTCCGGATGATTCCTGTAGTAGTCAAGCGCTTCTTGAGCTGTATAAGCGATTCGTACCTTGTAAGCATCCCCCAACATATCCCTCATGACTTCCGCATGCATCACTTCATCATCCACAATCAGGAGCGTTCCTAACGTCCGATCTTCTGCGTGCGCCGCAGACTGTAGATCGTATTCATGCTCCGCTGCGTTAACCGGCTCTTTACATTCGCTGAAAGCCAGGGTGACCGTAAAGCGAATGCCGCGTTGCAGGCGTTCATATGCGATGCTTCCGTTCATCTGTTGGATGAGTTCCTCCGTCATCATAAGCCCTGAAGAATGCGGGCGTTCCCGATTCACTGCCATGGATTCGCCGGTTGACCTCACTCGAAGCAGGACTTCCGTGCCCACCTGTACGGCTTCAATGGTCAGCTGATCATCTGTGGTGTCGTGAGAGATCTCGGTCATGATCCGGATGAATACCTGCGTCAGGCGCTGCTCATCCGCCCAAACGTAAAGCTGCTTCGGAATCTGTTCATTGATTGCGATCTTCTTCTTCGTGAAGGTAAACTGCATCAGCTGAATGACATGGAGCATGACCATCCGAACATTGGTGGACTTGAGCTGGATCGCGTAATCATCAAACCGGATGCGGGTGAAATCATGCAGATCCCTCAATAAATACACCATGTTCCCCATCAGCTGTTCAGCCAAGTACAATTGCTCGCCTTGCTTCTCGCGATGGGGCTCCCGGTTGATGGACCCCACCAGATGAACGGCATCGTGCAGAGGCCTCTGCAGGTCCTGCGTCGTGACCTTCAAGAAGGCATCCTTCGCATCGTTAGCCTTCTGCAGCCTGGTGCTCAACTGCTCCGATTCCTCCGCCCGGTTCATCAGGCGTATGCCCAGAAAAACATTCATCGTCATGACAAACCCGACCAGCCCGATTCGGTTCATATAGTTGCGTCCGGTGAAGAACAAGCTGTCTGATGAAGCGCTTATCGCGAATACGGCTAGAAACAGAAGCATCGACATGAGGATGACGGCTTCATTCTTACGGATGTTGATTCGCTTCTTCATCGTCAGATAGAAGATGCGAATAATAATGCCTAAGATTAATCCATCGTTGTAATAAAAGAGCGGATACTGCGTAATCGACATGGTTCTGGCCGGGAGAACCGCATTAAAGAACGCGTAGGCTAGGATCGGCAGAAACAGCAGATACATCGTCTTTCGGCTCATGATGGAAGGAATCATTTTGACGATAAAGACAATCAGCAAGGTGGAGGCCAAGAAGGTCAAGCTGTCCTGCAGGCGAAAATAGAGTTCAAAGGGGAATGACGGAAACTCCCGAATGAACAGCCGCTCTCCTCGCAGCACGATGATCCATGCCAATAGCAGAAAGTGCAGACCGCTGTACAAGAAGGCCTCGTCCTTCGTTCGCAGCATGTAGATCGTGATATGGAACATGCTGAACAGCAGCAAACATAAGGTAGCCGTCCATTCCAAGGATAGATCTCGCTGCACGTCTTCCTTCATCTGCTCGGCGTCGCCGAAATCGATCGGCAGGACGATGCCGCCTCTCGTATTATAGAAATTGGAGGCATGAATGGTAATCAGCAGCTGCCTGTCCCCCGGTTTAAAATACGCTTCATAGGCAGGATTGTCCGGGGTTGTCGCTTGCTTGGTTGCTGCAACGGTTCCTATTTTCGATAGGGGTACGCCATCGATATAGATGGTATGGGCAGACCATATATTCCGAACACGGAGACCGATCTCATCGGTCCAGTGGTCCGGCAGGTATACGATTAACTGATAGGATCCCCACTCGACATCCGATGCCCAGGGACCGGGTACTGAAAGATAATCGGTTTCACTTGAAAAGTCGGCCGGGTCGACAAAAGATTCGGCGGTGAATTTCCAATCGCCGGCTAGCGATACAAACGGCGGATCCTTAAGCTCTCGCAAATCAAGCACGCCGTCTACGGCTTTGATATGGACGGCACCTGTGTCACGGTCGCTAAAAATCATATAGAGAATGGCGATGAAGGCGCATATTGCACCCAGATAACCCATCCATTTCTTCATATATAGTCACATCCCTATGGACTCTATCATATGGCATGGATCTCTCAAAAATCTACCTGTCGATAATAGTCGAAATTTGAGAGATTTTTGAGAGATGCTTTTGATATGTTGAAATTAACAATTTTTACAATCTGATTTTGTTGGAGGGTGTTATCCGAACAAATTTATTTATGAATGAGACAAGGGGTCAAGGGTCGTTGTTGGACGTCGTACGGTTACTAACTTACAGGATGGGTGAAATAGTTGAAGAAAAAGATAATTTCAATGATCGTGGCAACGCTGTTGATTGTTACGAATATGCCAATGGCATATGCGCTCTCGCCGGTAGCAGAGATTTACTATAATGCCGGAACGAGTATCTATGATTCCAGTGATTTTGAGAGCCAGTTGAATGATGCAATTAAAGCCCGGTTGAGCGCACAAGGCGTAAATCCTAAATATGTGTCCATCATGGACGCGAGCGCAGACCGGACAACGGTAACGGATACGACGTATGTGCATGCCGGATATGACAGCTGGTATATAAATCAATTTGGCTATGCGATTCCCCCGGCGGTTGAAACTGCCGATTACAATCACGTTCAAGCTTCCAACGGCGGCAACACGTTAACCTTCTATGGTTATACCTCGCCTGCGTATAAGGATTTCATGCTGACGCAGGGAAGCCCTTCAGGCAAGAAGATCATTACCTTCGACATGGATGAATCCAAAGTGGATTACCACAGCATGGAAGGCGGAGGTTTTCTATTTAATACCCAGGTCGAGAGCGACGGTAAATTAAGCGGGTATGCGATTTTATATGTTCAAGGTGCCATCAATGTATATAAGATCGATGGCGTAGATGCTGCTGCGCTGCACAATGAGACGGGAAGAGCGTTGAGTTCCGTATCAGGCGTTACCCAAATTGGAAACTACCCGAAGGGAACATCGACTCATCACAGCATTAAAATTGTCGCAACGGACACGACTTTGAATATGTGGGATAATGGCGACCAAATCATAAGAAAATTAGCTCTACCGGACGTGCACGGCAATGAATTTGGTCCCATTGTCAGCCATATAAGCCATGCTTGCGAGATCATTTCGATTTTTTCATTCGACAATATGAAATTATATTCAACTTCGAGCAAGCCGTTGGATGTAGCGGTCGATAATATCCTGTGGGGGACGTCGCCGCTGCGTTATGTCGTGAACATTAACGATGACCCTCGCGGGGATTTGGATCAGGGATCGAATCAATCTAAGCTGACGGAAACGTTCAATAACAAAGGCACACAGTATATCGGCGTTACGGAGTCGACTTATACGGACACCAACGATGATTTTATCCGCGGCCTGAACGAAGGTGGACTGCATGTCGATTCCGACAAATCCACCGACGACATCATTCAGGAAATTGCGAACCGGATCGCGGATCAACTTGTTTCCGATTATAAAGAAGCCATTCAAGCCATTGAAACGGCAGAGGACAAAACCGATATCGAGTACCATTTTACCGACACGAAAAATTCGGTGAAAAACAATCTTACATTGAAGCAAGACGATGACGTCACCACCGTCTGGTCCTCCGACCAGCCGTCGGTCATTGCACCTGATGGAACCGTGACGAGACCGGTTACAAACCAGTCGGGAACTTACGTGACCTTGACGGCAACCATCACGAAAGACGGGCTGACAAGCGAGAAGACGTTTACCGTCTATGTTCTTGCCGCAGATCCGGCTCCTTTAAGCACATTGAGCGCTGTTGCGGGCAATGAGCAAGCGACATTGAAATTCCCTGCCTTAACAGGTGCAACAAACATCGTGGTTGAACAGTCTACCGACGGTACCAACTATACGCAGGTAAGACCATTGGAGACGCTGGATGCGGCTTCAACAATTGCAACCGTAACCGGATTAACGAACGGTGAAACCTACTATTTCCGACTGAACGTCGAATCCGGACTATATGACGGCGTATCCAACGTAGTCCAAGCCTCGCCGTCGAAATCGTTAACCACGTTATCGGCAGATGCAGGCAATGGGCAAGTGACATTGACTTTCCCGCCATTAACAGGGGCAACGAGCATTGTAATTGAACAATCTACGGACGGCACCGCGTTTACTGCGGTTAGCCCGTTGGAGACATTAGATGCTGCTTCTACGAGTGCAACCGTAACCGGATTGACGAACGGCGAGACCTATCATTACCGATTGAACGTCAAATCGGGTCCATACGCAGGCTTGTCCAATGTGGTACAGGCCTCGCCATCGGAACCGATCACCACGTTGTCGGCGGTTGCGGGCGTCGGACAAGTGACATTGAATTTCCCTGCTTTAACGGGGGCAACGAGCATCGTTATTGAAAAATCTACGGACGGCACCACGTTCATGCCGGTCACCCCAGTGGAGACCTTGGATGCCGGTTCAACGAGTGCAACCGTAGCCGGTTTATCGAGTCGTGAAACCTACTATTTCCGGTTAAACGTCGAATCGGGTCCACATGCAGGTCTGTCCAATGTAATTAGCATCAAGCCAAACGCGCCTGCGGTACCGGCAGAAGATCCGCCTGCAGGGAATACAAACGTTGTACAGCAGCCTGCACCTACTATGAAAACGGACGTTGTTGTTTCCGATCAAGCCAACGGGGGCAAAGTCGTCCAGGACAAAATCACGAAGCTCGTCGGAGACAGTCTGAAAGTATCGGGGAAAATAAAATCGGCATCCGGGCAAGAGCTGAATGTGCCGAATATCGTCATGAATCAGGACGGCAGCTTTACGCTTCCGAAAGTTGCACCTGGCGAATATACGTTGTCACTGAACGTGATCGCGCCTAACGGGGAGAAGCTGGCTGGTCCTGCCGGCAAGCTGAGCGTCGATAGCAATGGAAATGCCAAGTTATCGGTTGATCTAGTCGATCCATATGGCACGATTCTCGATAAGGTGACGGAACAGCCTGTATCAGGCGTGAAGATGCAATTGTATTGGGCAGATACGGAGCTGAATCGTTCCAAAGGCAGAGTGCCGGGAACGCTTGTTCAACTGCCGGAGCTTCCTGATTTTGCACCCAACAAGAACCATAACCCGCAAATGAGCTCAGACAGCGGTCAATATGGCTGGATGGTTTACGCCAATGGCGATTACTACTTCTTGGGGGAGAAGAACGGATATGTTGTTTTTGACAGCCGTACCGATAAGCGTGAAGAGCGCTTTGGCGCTGACAGCTATATTAAGGACGGAGTCATCCACGTCGGCGACACGATCGTGAAATTCAGCTTCTCCCAGGAGCCGAAAGTGAAGGCCGCAGGCGACCATCGCGCATACATGGTCGGATATCCTGACGGGACGTTCCAAGCCGATCGTGGCATTGTCCGGTCCGAAATGGCTGCGATCCTGTCTCGTTTGTATACATCCGCAACGAGCTCGAAGAAAGTATCGTATTCGGATGTGAGTGCGAAACATTGGGCAACGAACGCGATTTCGACCGCAACCAACAATAAATGGATGGTCGGTTTCGGCGACAATACATTCAAACCGAAGAAACAGATCACGCGGGCGGAATTTGCACAAATTCTCATGAATTTGTATAAATGGGACGCTGTCCAGGAGAGCACCTACACGGACGTAGCGGGACACTGGGCTGAAAAAGCCATTGCAACGGCTCAGGAGCAAGGTGTGCTGTTCGATTTCACGGAGGAGACCTTCCATCCGAATCAGCCGATTACGAGATTAGAGGTTGTTCGAATCCTGAACCAACTGCTGGATCGTAAACCTTGGGATATCAAGGTTGGACCGAAGTGGACCGATGTTCCGGAAAACCACGACCATTATTCAGACATCATGGAAGCTTCGATTCCGCATGGGTTTGAGCAGCTTGAGACAGGAATTGAAGATTGGAAGGAATAGGGGCGTCAGCGAAATGTGGCTGTAAATAGTCACGGTTCGCCTCCAAGCATACTTTAAAGACCACCTTTTTTAAGGTGGTCTTTTTCCGTTAGATAAACGTTTTGGTCCTGCGAAACGACATACATACAAAATTTGAAGACGACAGCATCATAAGGCTGTCGCCTTTAAGTTTTAGAGCTGGATATAGATACAGATAGATTAATAACTTTTTATTCTTATAAATAAGTTATTGGTCCAATACTATTTTCTCCTTCGATCATATGATACCAAGAATACGATTAAAGGAGGACTTATCATGGCTGAACAGGTTAGAGTGAGCCCGCAATTCAAAAGGCTTTGCGACCAATTTGGAAGAATCCTAGGCGGCGAATCGGAAATTGAAGAAGGTCCGGTTTGTTTTGTCACGCGGATGACGAACTTAAGAGAGACGATTTTGGGAAGAAGAACGCGTTCCCCTTTGGTTCAAATGCAAATGTTTTCGTTTGAATCGCTTGATCAGTCAGGCCGCGCGCTTTGTTTGGGTGAGACTGCCGTGCATCAAAACCAGGTGAATCGATTGATGTCGAATCTCCGCAAACGGGGGATTAAAGTAACGGCGCTCCATAATCACTGGCTAAAAGAACAGCCTCGTTTAATGTATATGCATTGGGAATCGATTGACAATCCGGTTGCGTTTGCCAGAAAAACAAAAGAATCCATTGCATTCTTGGGTTAATGCGGTTGAGTCATATCGCTCAATATTTCTATTATTTCATGAGAGGATGATTTCGTATGGCGGAAGTGCAAGCAAGTCCTCGCTTTAGAAGACTCTGTAACCAATTCTCAAGCATTTTAGGCGGAACGGAGCATGAGATTACAAAAGGCCCGGTTTGCTTTGTCTCCAGAAATAGGAGAGTAAACGCATCTATCTTAGGTAGACGTACCACTTCTCCTTTGATCCGTTATCAACTTTTCTCGTTTGAATCGCTGGACAGTTCCGGTCGCGCGCTTTGTTTGGGAGAAACGGCTCTCTTCCAAGGCCAAGTGAATCGATTGCTGTCGAATCTTCGCAAGAACGGGATTAAAGTAACGGCCGTCCACAATCACTGGTTGTTTGAAAATCCCCGTTTGATGTATGTTCACTGGGAGTCCGTCGATGATCCCATTGCATTTGCAAGAAAAGTAAAGCGTTCTATTGCATTCTTAGGTTAATGACGAACGAATAGGCAAGGGCTTCATCGATACAGTCTTGTATCCGTTATACCGTTAGAAAAGCGACCGTAATCGGTCGCTTTTTTACGAGGTTACTGCCCTAGTGATAGTTCTTGGACTCATTCTCTTTGAATTTGCCGTCGCTGTCATGCAGAGCCTGTTTCCGGCGATCATTGCGGGCTTGCTGCTGTTGCTGGGCCTCATGGCTGTTCACGGGTGTCTCTGCCAGTTGTTCCACCGTGTTAATCAGATTTTTGTCCGGTTGGTTCGTGCTCAATGGAAAGGTCCTCCTTATTTGCTGGAATCGATTGTGATGTTTATTATGTGCTGGTGGTCATGCAGCTATTCGTAACTACAGCTTTGGCTTGAACGAGGGGCTAGCCTTATTCTCTCCAGGCATAGAAAAAAAGACCCGGCGGAAGGCCGGGTCTTCTACATATGACATTTTCGATCGTCACACGATTACATTTGATCCTTCGGGGCAAGCTCAATGGCAGAACGAATCGCAGCGAGCATGCTCTTGTCATCGGCGATGTTCTTCCCTGCAATATCGAAGGCGGTGCCATGGTCGACCGAGGTGCGGATGATGCCGCCTTTCAATCCGACCGTAATGTTCACGCCCTCTTCGATGCCCATGACCTTGATCGGGGCATGTCCCTGGTCATGGTAGCAGGCCACGACGATATCGAAATCGCCTCGGCCGGCTCTGAAGAATAACGTATCCGCAGGGAGGGGGCCGACTACATTAATGCCTTCCTGCTGGGCGCGCTTGATGCCCGGGAGCAGCTTTTCTTCTTCTTCGCCGTTGCCGAACAATCCGTTCTCGCCCGCATGCGGGTTGATTCCGCAGACCGCGACTCTTGGATTGTCGAAACCGGCCTTTTTCAAGGTATCGTGGGCCAGTTTGACGACGGTATACGTTCTTTCCGGATTGATGCTCTGAATGGCCTCGATCAATCCCATATGCGTCGTCAGGTGAATGACCCGCAGGTTCGGGGTCGTCAGCATCATCGAGAAGTCCTTGGTATCCGTGAGATCAGCCAAAATTTCGGTGTGACCCGGGTACATATGTCCGCCTTGGTGCAGAGCTTCCTTGTTCAGCGGAGCCGTGCAGATGGAATGGATCTTCCGCTGCTTCGCCAAATCGATGGCTCTGGCCAGAAACTGAAAAGCAGCATCTCCCGCGACGGCCGATACTTCGCCGAATGCAAGGTCGGCCGGCACGAGGTCCAGATCGATAACGTCCACGGTGCCGAACTCGTATTTTGCCTCGGCGGGCTCTTGAATGGCGTTCACCTTCAGGCTTGAGCCGATAATCGGCAGCACGCGTTCTAATATTTTGGCGTCGCCGATCACGAGCGGGTTGCAGTTATCGTACATCTCCCGATGGGATAAGGCCTTCATAATGATTTCGGGTCCGATGCCTGCCGCATCGCCCATCGTAATTCCAACCGTCGGTTTCATGCTGGATTACCTCCTTTTATCGTTTGAATCGCATGGATAAATACGTCCGGCTTGCCGAATCCGCCTGCCTTGGTGACCACATACAAATCGTCGATCCCCAGAAATTTCGAGATCGGCACGCCGATTTCCAGCTCGTCCAGCAATTCGAAGCCGCTAATGCTCCATTGCATGCAGATTTGTTTGGCCGTGTCTCCGCCTGTCATGGATACACCCTTGAAATAACCGTGCTCCAGCAGCCGGGCACAGATTTCTCCCATGGCGCGGACAATCTCATTGCTGACCTCGGTGTGATTGAGCCCGCGTGTTTCGCCTGTGGCACGGGCCCGTTCGATATCGGAAGGCTCCGCCGTCGAATAGATCACGATATCTTTGCCTTCCAGCGCGTGCAGCTTGACTTCTTGATAGACGCGAGCCATTTCTTCCGTGCGCTCCGCTGAATCGGACACAGCCTTATAAGACACGAATTGCACGGGAACCACGTCGGTATGCTCAAGCAAAAGCTTCAGCTGGGCACGGGAGTTCTTGTTCACGCTGCCGACCACGGTAAGAATGGGTCCCTGATTCTGCGCGATAGCAAGCTCCCTCGGTTTGGACGAAATATGGTAATGGGCGGGCAGATAATTGGCGATGCCTGCAGAGCCGGCCCATGCGAACTTGTATGGAAGCTGCCCGGTGATGTGCAGGATGAACTCCAGATGGGCTTCTTCCGTGGAATCGATCAGCACATACGGTATGTTATGTTGTTGAAACTCTTTTAATTTGCCTTCAATGCGGCCTGCTCCAGCCTCCAGATCACGGACTGAGATCTCGCCGACGGCATACTTGGTTTGCAGCTTCAGCAAGTCGGGAAGATAGGAGTGGGTGACAGGCGTTTTGGGATCATGGGCAATCTCGGTTTCGGCTAACGGTACTCCATTCAAGTAATGGGTAGCGTTAAGAATGGTTCGATTGTTCTTGGGATAGCCCGGAGCGATCATCATAAAGTCCGGCTTCACCACATCATACAGCGCATCGATTTCGGTCCCGATATTGCCGCGCATGGTGGAGTCCATTTTTTTGAATATCGTATCAAACCCGGCATCCGTTAAAAATCGAGCGGCTCGGCTTACTCGCTGATAAGCTTCTTCGGGTGTTATGGAACGGCTGTCCGTATCGAAAACAACGGCATCGTAATGACGAATGTTGTCTTGGTCCATATCGAACAGAACGCTTGTTTTAAGGCCATGACGAGCGAGTTGGACCCCGCTGTCATTGGCGCCAGTCAAATCATCTGCAATGATGGCTAATTTCATGCAGTTTACCTCCTCCTTGAGAAAAACGATGCAATCGAGGGGTTAGGGATAACCTCTATGCTGCAGGGTTGTTGTATTTTTCGACGCCGCCTGATTTCTCCAGTCTCTTGGACAGGAAACCAATAAAGACTGGCAGCAGTATGGCGGTTGTCACGACGCTCGCTGCGATTTGCACGGTCGCGATTTCGGCAATCGGCGCGAAGGAAGCATTCGCGGCGACGATCGCAGCCGGCGTGCCTACCGCATTACCCGCCGTGGAGCCCTCGGAAGCACCGACAATCGGATTCCAGCCGATCGCCTTGAACAGCAGAAAGCCAATGCCCCCTGTGAGCAGGACCGTCAGCACGCCAAGCAGAATACCGCTTAGTCCGCCTTGAATGATGGATGAGAAATTGATGCCCATACCGAGCGAGAAGGCAAAGAACGGAACCAGCTTGTCACTGCCTTTATGCAGCCATTCTGCCATATTCCGGTCCAGGTTCCCGATGATGACACCGACGAGCAGGGGAAGCAGTACGGCAACGAAAGACATCGGCGAGAACATGCCGTTGGCAAAGCCCATGGCTCCGAAGATCGAGAGCGCGACCATCGTCAAGAACGGTCCGTCGCTTAATGCCAGGAAAGGATAGGCTGCTTTGTCATCCTCTTTTCCGTATTGTCCGGCTAACGCAATATACAGTCCGCCGTTTGAATTCGTCATGGCCGCGATAATGGCCAGAGGGGCAAGGCCCAGGAATAATCCGTTGGAATCCGCAAACAGGATGGCGACCAAACCTAATAGCGCGCCGATCGTCCACTTAAACACAAGCAGCGTGACGCCTTTTCCCACCGACGAACCCGCCGTTTTGAACGTGATCTGCGTGCCGGCAATCAATAAGAAAAGGGCGATGAGCGTACTCGAGCTGTTCACGAATAAGGCTTCCGTAAACCCGCCGATCCGCAAAGCGTTAGGTGCGAATGTATTGATGCACGCTCCGATGAGGAGGGGAACAACCATCATACCGCCAGGGATACGATCTAATGTCGCTTTAATTTTCATAATGTTAGCTCCTTGTGTAATCGTTTTATTGAAGCGCTTGCAGTAATTATACTAGTTCAAATTGTTTATTTTAGCAACATATAATTTCTGTAAATAGAACGAATCTAGTAAATTGTTTAAAAATGCAACAATCAAAACGAAAAAAAAGCGTAAACTTAAATTTATTCTTTAAGTTTACGCCAAAGCGTGGCCCGATTAATCCCTAACCGTTCGGCTGCTCTAGATTGGTTATTCTTTTCCTCGTGAAGTACGTATTGAATAATGTCTTTCTCAATCTCTTTAAGAGTCCCTTTCAACGGAATAGGGGTTGAGGCCGGAGGCTGATGGTCGAGCAAGCGAGCAAGTATATCGGCTGAAATCACATAGTCCGTTTCGTTCATTGCAGCCTGTTTAATGAGCTGCTTTAATTGGCCGATCGTCATGTGCTCAGCATTCTGCCGTATAAGCTGCAAGGCATCTTCCCTTATTTTTACCGCCGCCGTCCCGTATTTTTGATGGTATCGGCTTAAAAAGAGCTGAATAAGCGAAGGCAGATCCTCCAAACGATCCGACAGCGAAGGCATGAGGATCGTATTCAGCTTCATGTTGGGGGTTCTCTGTTGGTCAAGCGCCCGATCGCTAAGTATGAATACGCCAATCCGCCTAGTTAGGCAGGTCTCCACAAATGCTATCAAATTCGGATCCTGTATGCATTCTTCCACATGGATGAATTCCACGGTCCTGGCTTTGGATAGCGGAAGGGTTCCTAACTGATCCGGGGAAACTTGGGTTAGATCGATCTGGAGCAGCAAACCGCCGTCCGAGTACAATTGATGAATATACTTCACGACGAAGGACTTGCCCGTATCTTCCCGGCCAAGCAGATGAATGGGCTCATGATGTAGATACAGAGCCTGGATACTTGCCAACGTGGTGCGCATCGCAGCGGATTCGGCAATCATCGGCTCTGCTAATGGTTCAGCGTAAGCTTTGATGCCTGACTGCGTAAATTCGTAGGGCCGCCCTTTTTCCAAGGAGTATACTTTATAGCTTTTGTTCTCTAATGAGGTTTCATAGGCTGTGACGGAAAGCTGGTAATCGTCCATCGTAAAAACATTCTGCACTTGGGCTTTGTGGAATTCCACATTAGTATTGATCAGATAGATATGGTTATCCGTCAAAGGGCTGTGCTCAAAATCGGTGAATTGCTCGTATACGATTTCATTCTGATCGTTAAAGATCACGAGATTGGGGTGTTCTTTGGCAACCAGCTCGTTCAGGATTGCTGAGACGGTATAGTTGTTGCTCAGGTAGCGGTAGATGAGCTGGGCATCGTCCAGGGCTCGCATGATGGATTCTTTGCCGGAATGGATGAGGAGGCCCTTTAACCCGTAGGCCTCGGCCGTATGGACGGTGATGACATCCCCGACTACCTGGCGGTATCCGGCAGCTTTCAGCTCCAGCAATAACCGTGCAACATCTTCGGAGCTGTGTATGGTATACACTTTTAAAGGCAGATCCATTAAATCAATAATCGATTGGGCGCCCGATGTAATATTGGAAAAGCCGACAATGGCGGTTTTTCCGTTAAACTGGCTCGCCAGCGTCAAGGAACGGATCATGTCGTATCCGGACAGGTGGACATCAATGACGGGGATCGATACCGCGGCTTTAATCAGCTGGGCCGTTCCGCCGCGGCTGATAATCACCTCGGCTCCGTTGTTTTGAGCC
>NZ_AEXS01000091.1:0-15613 GCF_000204455.1 Paenibacillus sp. HGF5
TTTTTAGACCGACCGTATGCCAGTCACCTGCGGCGATCGCCGCTACGTCAAGCCAGCCGCCTACACTGCATTGACCTTCATTAATTCGTCCCGCAGCCACCACTGCGCCGTCCGATTGAAGACCGACGGTGCGGCGCCAGCCCGCCGCAACCGCAACCATATCGCGCCACCCGCTGACATCGCATTGATTATGCTTATTCCAACCCACAGCCGCCACCGTACCGTCCGATCTAAGACCGATGGTATGAGCATTCCCCGTGTTCGTTGCCATGTGAACATTCCCGGCCGCGACCGCTACGATATCGCGCCAGCTGCTGACATCGCATTGGCCGTAATGATTATCTCCTGCGGCCGTGACCGTGCCGTCCGATTGAAGAGCCACGGAATGGCGTCGACCCGCCGCTAGGGTATGTTTGGGCCAACGTTTTACTTCGAAAGCCGCTTCTGCCTGGGAAGTGTAATCCATGTCTTACCTCCTCGAAAAGTATGAGTTCCGATATTTCTTCCGGAAAGTCCTCCTATTCCATCTCGATTATGATAGATCCAAATTTAATGCAGGGCGTACGCCATAACCGTCTATACTGTTATTTCCGTAGCTGCGAGCGCTGCAGCCTGTCCCTACAAAATACGCACGTGACGGCTTGTTTCCTTGCGTTCGCAGCCACCACCAGGAGCAGCCGGCTTCTTTGCCGTCTATGAAGACATAGTTGTCTTTGTTCGTTTTATCATATACATATAAGCTGCATCCATCGGGCTTTTTCGCTTTGGCATAATCGGTTCCGACAGCGCGTCTCCAATCCTTGCCGTGAGTCTCAGATACATCGTTTATTTCGGCAACGCTGAGCAGAAAAACCTTGTCCTCCGTATCCGGGCAGCCCTTTCCATTGTCCGTGCAATGCGTCGTCTTGATGAGTTCTTTCTCCGAAGCATTGAATGCGACGTTATAGAATTCATGATTCAGCCACTCGTGCAAGTCGCAGTCCTGCCACGATATATCCATGCAATCACGCCACGTCAGATCCGCACTCTTGCCGTGATACCTCTTGCAGTCCAAAATATACTCGCTCAATACCAACAGCTCGCTTCCTGAGTTTTGAAGAACACGCCAAGTAATCGCCCGTTCTTTGCCGTCCACGGACTGCGGATACGTGCCGAACGTAATGAATTCGCCGGGCTGTAGGTTACGATAGGATGCTAAAGCATAATCCCCTTTCTCCATGACGCCTTTACCTCCTCGATTTTTGTTCCTGCTTCGATCATATAACATTCATGCAAGATTTCGCTTGATATACCGGGAATCCTTGTGTGGAGGCTCTTTGTCTCTTATAATATTGTTGCCATACTTTAGAGTTTGACTTTAAGGAAGGTGCCCGCAAATGGACAGAACCTTTACTCCGAAAGAGATGGCCAAGAAACTTAATGTCAGCACCACTACCTTGAGAAGATATGAAAATCTCGGCCTGGTGCCTGACGTACCTCGGACTTCAAGCAACAGAAGATATTACACGCCGCTCCATGATCAAGCATTCCTTGCTTTACGATCCTTGGTTCAAGGATTCGATCTGCCTATCGCCTACGAGGTCATGAGTTTATTAAAGAAGGGGCATGTTGAACAAGCACTTTGGATGATCAATGTGCAACAGTACAACATTCAGGTAGAGAAGCAACGAGTCGAGGAGATTATGGGGCTCATCCATCAAACGGATTTCTCCAAGTATAGAAATATTCAGGTCACGGATGAAATGAAAATCGGGGAGGTCGCCATGATTGCTGGCGTTAACCCCTCCGCTATTCGACATTGGGAAAAGGAGGGGCTTATTCGCGCTAAGCGAAACGCGGAAAACGGATATCGAGTCTTTACGTCTCAGGAATTAAAAAAGATTATTGTGCTAAGCAGTTTAAGGAAAACCGTCTTTTTCATTGAAAGCATGAAACAGCTGCTTGAAGCTTTAGAGACACATGATCTAACTACGATTGAACGCTCCTTCAAAGTGGCTCTTCAGAAGCTGAATGAGCAACTGGAAAAGCAAATGAATGGCATATCCGAAATGATGAGATACATACAATTTTTCAAGTAAAACGTATATTCTTCAAACGAAAAAAAGCCGCATTTCATGCGGCTTTTAAAGTATCCATAGCCATTCTGTTCGATGAAAGATGTTACGTGTTCTCCGATCACTTGAGGAGGCTCGGTGTACTTATCCTAACTGGCGCTTAAAGGCTTTATTGGCGAAAAAGTAAGCGATGACCATGATGCCGACGCACCAGGCAAGCGCGATCCAGATATCGTTGCCGACAGATCCTTCATGCAAGAGGGCACGAATCGCATTCACGATGGAAGTCACGGGCTGGTTCTCAGCGAACGCACGGACAATTTTAGGCATGGTTTCGGTAGGGACAAAGGCCGAACTGATAAACGGCAAGAATATCAGCGGGTACGAGAAGGCCGTCGCCCCTTCCATCGTCTTTGCTGTCAAGCCGGGAATGACCGCCAGCCATGTCAGCGCCAGCGTAAACAACCCGAGTATCCCTGTTACCGCGAGCCAATCCAGGATATTAGCGCCGGAACGGAAACCCATCAATAGAGCGACGAGGAAAACCACCACGACCGTTAGCGCATTGGAAACAAGCGATGTCAACACATGAGCCCACAATACCGACGAGCGCTTGATCGGCATGGTAATGAAACGCGCCATCAGCCCGCTCTTTACATCTCCGAACAGCCGGAAGGCAGTATAAGAGACGCCGGATGCGATAGCCATCAGCAAGATTCCCGGCAATAAATAATTGACGTAGTTGGCCGTGCCAGTCTCTATGGCGCCGCCAAATACGTAGACAAACAACAGCATCATCATTATCGGCGTAATCGCCACCGTGATAATCGTATCCGGGCTTCTCATGATGTTGCGCATTAAACGCCCCAATAATACCCCTGTTTTGCTTTTCATTTACATTTCCTCCTTTTTGCCGATGATTGCGAGGAAAATTTCCTCCAATGTCGGCTGCTTCTCGATATACTCTACTTTTGCCGGTGGGAACATCTCTTTGAGTTCGGCAAGGGTGCCGGTCGTAATGATTTTTCCGCCATGCAGGATGGCGATACGGTCCGCCAGTTGTTCGGCTTCCTCCAGGTACTGGGTCGTCAGCAAGATGGTTGTGCCGCTGCCGGCAAGCTCCTTGACGGTATTCCAGACTTCAATCCGTGCTTCAGGGTCAAGTCCTGTGGTCGGTTCGTCAAGAAAAATGACGGCTGGACTCCCGATCAGGCTCATGGCGATGTCAAGCCGGCGCTTCATCCCGCCGGAATATTGGTCCGCCCGGCGGCCCGCCGCATCGGTCAGGCTGAATTTTGCAAGCAGATTGTCGGCGACTTGTGCAGGATTGGAAACTCCCCTGAGCTTGGCGATCATCATCAGGTTTTCCCTTCCTGTGTTCATGCCGTCAATAGCTGCAAACTGCCCAGTCAGGCTGATGCTCTGGCGAACATGATCCGGTTGACGCTGGACGTCAGAGCCGCAAATACTCGCTGCGCCGCCATCGGGCTTCATCAGCGTCGAGAGGATGTTGACCGTCGTCGTCTTACCGGCTCCATTGGAGCCCAGCAGCGCGAAAATTTCGCCGCGTCGCACTTCAAAATCCACCCCTTTTAAGACTTCCTTGTCTTTAAAAGATTTTTTTAACCCTTTTACAGAAATCGCCGCATTGCTCATATTTTTTTCCTCCTTATAATTAGCCCGATTAGGCCGCGCTTGAAAATTCCGAAAATTACGGTTAAGTGCCTTGAGTGCTACATTAACGCAACTAGTTAGTCTGACTGATAATCTGTATCACTTACTACTGGGCTAAAAATATAACTGAATAGCGAAGGTGGCAATTCACACGTGTAACCAGCTAATCAGTCGGTATTATTGTAATGAATTTTATTTCTTACCCAATCGTTTCATGATGCTCTGATTCAAATCTTCACGATACTTCGCGACATAGGTTTTAGCGTTAGCAACCAGCTCGTCGGCAAAGGATGCCACGTCATCCCCAGTGATCTCCAGCACTGGTCTGCCTTCCGCCGCACCGGCTTCGAACAATTCGATTAATTCATACTGCATATGCAGCATATCCATCCCGTTGCCTGAGGAGAAATTCCACATGTAATTTTGAATCTTCTTAAATACATACTGGTAGTCTTCCGGCAGGGCTTCAACGCGTGCCATCATCATCTTGTACTCTTTTTTATCGCCGATCATTTTTTTGAATATTTCCATCATGTTATTGTTCCTCCTTTTTTATAAAGCCAAACCCGACACTCCATTTATCGGACGGAATATCTTATGAAGCTACGTCGACTTCAAGACGTTGATTTTTGATGATACAAAATCCCACTTTTCCCAAAACAACTCAAGTTCCTGGCGGCCCGCTTCATTAAGCGTGTAAAACTTGCGGGGCGGTCCCATGTCTGACGGTTTTTTTTCGATGTTCACCAGTTTCTTCTTCTCTAATCGCACGAGAATGGTGTAGACCGTCCCTTCCACGACTTCGGTAAATCCAAGATCGTTCAATCGGCGGGTAATCTCATAGCCATAGGTTTCATGGCGGCTGATGATTTCAAGCACGCAGCCTTCCAGCGAACCCTTCAGCATTTCAGTTAAATTTTCCATGTTTCAAAACCTCCTCTTTTTCGTCCCTCCTCTATTTAGTCTGACCAATATTCAGTACAACATAGTACTAAGGGATGTTTTACCTAACAGCTTTTATAAATCGAACTATTTAGTATTACTTACTACAGGTACATTGTATTACAGAGTAGATGGAGTGTCAACTGTTTTACTAAAATTATTCTCCACATTCCGCGGCTCGGTAATTAGTGTGACATATTACCGGTATATCGTAACACAAAGTAGCTGGTTTATCAACTTGATTGGCTTTTTCCTTGTAAAGCAGGATCAACCTGACGCTTCCCCAATTATTCACACTAGTCCTCCAACCTTGATTTTAAATACTTTAAATAGCATGATAAGGACAATCAGGTCACTGCAAGCCATGCTTTTGGAGGGAGTCCGAATGAGAAGGTTTCATTTGAATTGGTTTACGAACGATGAGCAATTTAAGTTCTTTATTCAATACGGCCGACATGAGGAGGATATGTATGTGCATCGCCATGCCGATTTCTCCGAACTCGTTATCGTTTTGCACGGGAATGCCACCCATATCGTCAACACAGAGGAATCGTTTATTAAGAAAGGGGACGTCTTTGTCATTAACGGCACAACTTCCCATGGATATAAGGACCCGCATGAGTTTCGGATTTGCAACATCATGTATAGGCCCGAGATGCTGGAATCGGCAGGTCCTGAGTTCAAAAGATCGAACGGGTATCAGGCGCTTTTCGTTCTTGAACCGTATTACCGCAGTATCAACCATGCCTTGAGCAAGATGATCCTGCCGATCTCAAGTCTGGATTACGTATCCTCCGTTGTTGACTTCATGATTGAGGAATACGCGAACAAGCTGCAGGGCTACCAGACCATCCTGCGGTCGCGATTTATGGAGCTCGTCGTCCAGCTGTCACGGCAGTATGAAAAGCAAGAGCGTCAAGGAGCCCAAAGTCATTTGATGCATTTGGCCAAAGCCATTTCCTTTATGGAGGATCACTATTTGCAGCCCATTTCCCGTGACGAAATTGCGGCCAAATCCAATATATCCGTCAGGCATTTGAATCGGATATTCCAATCCTATTACCAGACAACGCCTTTCGCCTATCTCCTGCAGCTCCGCTTGGAGCATGCATGCAGGCTGTTAAAGACGACTAACCTGCCGATATCGGACATTTCTTATCAGAGCGGATTCAATGACAGCAATTATTTTACCCGTCAGTTCTCGAAGATCTTTGGGCAGTCTCCAAGAACATACCGAACAAATAGGTAAAGTGCTTCCCACGCGCGGCATACAGGTTCTTTCTCCACACGCGCCGCCTCGCCAATGGAAGAAGCGACGCACCTATGGATTAAAGGCACGTCGCTTCATATTTACAGCTTCTGATAGATAAAGTTTCTAAACGTAACCTCGCCGGAACCTTTCGCCCAAAGAGCGATTCGCAATGCAAGAAATCCGCCCAATGTGTTATGATGCCAGCCTGAGGTTTCGAATGAATGCTCAAATTTATTCCATACCGATCCATCCGCACTGTAATAGAAGACGACTTCATGCTCGTTATTTTCAAGACGAACGATGACACGCTGATGCGGAAAAGGCTTCGATGGCGTCTCCCAGCCGCGAATAATCCCATACAGCCCCTCTTGGGATATGCCGAATCCGCTATACGTCGATCCATTGTAGAACAATAATAACTGGGCTTCCGATTCTTCGGAGAGCTCAATCTCCACCTGCGCCGCATAAGAATGGTCTTCCGGCATCATAACCAGGGGCGCCGCCTCGGGAGCAGCTTGGATCGTTATCGCTTGCTTCTGCAGAGTATATTGAATATCATTGCTGGATTGATACCAGCTCCACGGATACCCCAGCCCGCCGGACGCTTCTTGAAATTCACCGTAAGTCATGCCATGCGGAACGGCATCTCCCGGCGGTTTTGGAATAGGCTCATCTGTCTTGCAATGAAGCGGGACGCGGAACCATCCGTCCTCCGTCCATTCCAGCGGTTCGAGCAGCGTTTGCCTGCCGAGTGTGTAGTATCCTTTTTCGTACGCATGATAAACGATCCACCAGCCGCCGTCCGGGGTGTCAACCAAGGAACCGTGCCCTTTGGAGCACCATCGTTCATTCCGGCTTTGCGTTCGGATAATCGGATTGTGGGGGGAGTGTTCATATGGCCCCCATGGCTCCTTGGATCGCGCAGAAGCGACCATATGGCTGGTCGAAGGCCCCGAGGTACCTCCTTGCGCCACGGTAAGATAGAAATATCCGTTATGAAACGTTAGCTTGGGAGACTCCATAAAGTTTCCTTCCACGACCCATTCCTTCGGAAACGCCCAGCCGTCGTACACTTTGCGCGGAGTGCCCACAGCCGACAAACCGTTCTCAGCCAGTTCTACCATATAACCATCGCTATAAAACAAATACCGGTTTCCATTGGAATCCGCGACATGTCCCGGGTCAATTCCTTGCACCCCCACCTTTTGCGGATCGCTCCAAGGTCCGTGTGGATGCATCGCCGTCAGCACCATGATCTCTTCATTGATGGGAGCATAGATATAAAACCGGTCTTTGTAGTACGTCAAATCAGGCGCCCAAATATCGCCGGCATAATCGGTTAACGCTTTGGCGATGGGTTCCCAGTTCACCAAGTCTTCAGAGTGCCAAATCAATAATCCCGGCGCAAACTTAAAGCTGGAGTGCGTCATATAATAATCGTTTCCGACTCTGACCACGCTAGGATCCGCATAATCACCGGCCAAAATCGGGTTTCTATAAGTGCCGTTCCCCAAATCTCCTCTTGCTTGCATGATCAAACTCCTCACATTCCATGATGTTATGAACTGTCCAATCTACAATTATAAGGAGATCGAAATGACCGGACCTTGATTATTCTGTCATGGATTAGCATGATTGAGACATTGCTAACCGCGAGAGCTCTTCCGAGTTCATTCACACCAATCATTTTCGGCAAAGGATATAAGTCCAAGTCCTTATCAACCTAACATATAGTGCTGTACGGCTATCCTATTTTTGCGTATATTGAAAGGTAAGACTTTTAAAAAGGAACGTGAACGGTGACAACCATACCCGCTAAGAACCACAAACGATTTCAAATTATCAAAATACTCCCGCATTTTGCGGCATTTGTCGTTTTTTTGAGCATGCTGCTGGGGATCCGTTGGCTCTGGCTTGAAACCTATGCCCCTCCTGCAGATCAACCGAAAGTCTCCAATGGCATACTCGATTTGAGAGGCTGGGATCTGTTGGGCTCAAAATCCATCAACTTGGACGGAGAGTGGCAGTTCTACGCCGACATCTTGGCTAAAGAGCAGGAAATGGAGCCTTCTCATGAGTTTTCCTACGTAAATGTACCTGGGGACTGGAATAATGATCGTACGAATAAGGCAAACACTTCGTTTGGCAGCGGAACGTACCGGCTTCGCATATTGCTGGATCGCCCGCTTTCGGCCCCTATTTCGTTCTGGATCCAGGAGATTCAATCCGCGGCTACCGTGGACATCAACGGCGAAACGGTAGCTTCCATGGGAAGGACGGGCGAGCCCGGCCAAGCCTCCTATCTGCCGAACCGTACCTCTTTCGTTGTCGATTATGTTCCCGACCGGGATGCTCGCGAGCTCGATCTGATCATACGCGTGGCGAATTATGAGCATCCTTACCTAGGCGGAATCGCAAAGCCGATCAAGCTGGGATCGCACCAGGCAATCCAGGATGAGCACGGCGTTTCCGTTGATCTTCAGCTGATTATGTTTGTCGTCCTGATGCTGCACGGACTGTACGCCTTCATTCTATACATATTCAATCCGCGGGAAAGGTCGCTGCTCGATTTTTTCCTGCTGCTAGTATCGGCCGCTTTAACCGTCGTAACATCCCACGACAGTCTCCTGTTGAAATGGGTGCCTTTAAACTATGAATGGGAGGTCAAAGCAACCTTTCTCTCCTATTCGTGGCTGTCGTATTTCATATGGAAGCTGAGCCGCACCTTTACCGACCGGAAACGTAACGTGTGGTTTATCACATTCAGCACGCTTCTGGCTCTATATACGGTCGTGGTCTTTGCCGCTCCTGCGTCTTGGGTTCACTGGCTCGTAGAATACCGGGTGTTCGGCGCCTTTTACCTGCTGCCGATGCTGCTGTCGCTGTTCCTGTTTACCCGAATGGTCTTTAACAGCCAGGATGATTCCATATTCCTGCTGCTGTCGGCCAGCGGCGTGCTGGCAAGCGCCCTATGGGGGGCGCTTAATAAATATTGGGAGCTCCCAGCCGTGTATTATCCGGTGGACGTGCTCGCGGCCATCATCGGATTTTCGGCCTATTGGTTTAAGCGATACTTCCGCAACCTTCATCAAATCAGCAAACTCAACGATAAGTTGAAGCACGCGGATCAAATGAAGGACCGGTTCTTGGCCAACACGTCTCACGAGCTGCGCACGCCGCTGCACGGAATCTTGAATATCGCCATAAGCCTTGCTGAACGGGAGAAAGAAACCCTCGGCAAACAGAGCAGCGAGGATTTGAACCTGTTGATTACGGTCAGCCGTCGGATGTCGCATTTATTAAATGATCTGCTGGATGCCGTCCGTCTTCAGGAGAAGCAAATTCAGCTGCAGCCGAGCCGGGTTTCCCTGGTTTCCGTCGTGAACGGGGTATTCGATATCGTAAAATTTATGACGGACGGCGCGCCTGTTCAGTTCAAGATGAATATCCCCGAAACCCTTCCTGCCGTACAGGCGGATGAAAAACGACTCGTTCAAATTTTGCTCAATCTGATTCACAACGCCATCAAATACACGGAGAAGGGCTCCGTTACCGTCTCCGCCTCTACCAAGGGCAGTAAAATGACGATCACGGTAACGGATACCGGGATCGGGATGGACCCTCAAACGCTAAACCGTATTTTTCTTCCGTACGAACAGGGGAATCAAGGGTTAAATGACGCGAAGGGGATCGGCCTAGGGCTTAGCATCAGCAAGGAGCTCGTTGAGCTGCATGACGGCCAGCTGACGGTCGAATCGGAATTAGGGAAAGGAACGACTTTTGCATTCACACTCCCGCTTGCGGACACAAACGCAGAGTATTCTGCTTCGCAGCAGGTTCCCGTACCCGTTGTAGACACAGCTGTATACAATGAAATCGCGGCCAGCTGGGACGTCGCAACAGAAGGTACCCCTATGCAGGTACCAACGAAGTTATGGTCGAAAGAGCATCCCGTCCGTATCTTGGCCGTGGATGACGATCCTGTAAACCTGCGCATCCTTGCCGGCATTCTTTCGGCAGAGCCGTACAACCTGAATGTCGTTGCCTCGGCTGCCGAAGCGCTTGAGCTTCTCGGCTCGCAGCCGTGGGATCTCCTCATAGCGGATGTCATGATGCCGGAGATGTCCGGCTACGAGCTCACCCGCACCGTAAGGGAGCGCTTTAACGCCTCGGAGCTGCCCGTACTGCTGCTGACGGCTCGAGGCGAATCGGCCGATGTGTATGCCGGCTTCCAATCCGGCGCAAATGATTATGTGACGAAGCCGGTTGATCCTGTAGAATTGAGATACCGCATCCATTCCCTGATCACGCTGAAGCATACGGTGGATGATCGTCTGCGCATGGAAGCAGCCTATTTGCAGGCACAGATCCACCCTCACTTTTTGTTCAACACCTTGAATTCGATTATGGCGCTTAGCGAATTGGACATCGATCGCATGCGAAGCCTTGGCGAGGCTTTCAGCTCCTATCTGCAGATCAGCTTCCATTATCGGAATCAGGATCGGCTGGTATCGCTGCAGCAGGAGCTTGAGCTTATCCAAGCCTATTTATACGTAGAGAAGGAACGGTACGGGGAACGCCTGAACGTAATCTGGGAAGTTGATTGGGATCTCAACGTCCTCATCCCGCCGCTGGCGATCCAGCCATTATTGGAGAATGCGGTTCGGCACGGCATTATGAAGAGGGCCAGTGGCGGCACGATACGGATCAGAATTGCGATGCAAGAGGACATTATCGTCGTTGAAGTGACGGATAACGGGCTTGGGATGGAACCCGACCAGGTTGCCCAACTCCTGAATGCACCCGACCATCGAACAGGCGGCATCGGTCTCTACAACACGAATCGTCGTCTGCTCCAAACCTTTGGCAGCGGGCTGGTCATCAAGAGCACGATGAATCAAGGCACTACGGTTTCTTTTCAAATTCCGGTGCAGCTCCCATTACATTCTTAATTAAAAGAAATCCCAACTCAACATGTTGGGATTTTTTTGTAATAAAGTGGGTGAGTACAATTAAAGGTGAAGAGTGGCTCCTTACCGGCGCAGAGGACATTCCTCACCTTTTTCCTATGACCTATTATCCTCCTCTGAAGCAAGAAGTTCCCTTGCCGCTTCTATGAACGACATCATGATGGGTGAAAGCCACTTGTCCTTATGCCACAGCATTTGTGTATACACGTGCAAATCCGGAATTTGCCATGGAAGGGCAACCAGTTCGCCTCGTTCAACTTCGGCTTCCGCTACGATTTCAGGAAGAAAGGCAATGCCGATTCCCGAAATGGCACATTGTTTAATGGCTTCGGCACTTTGAAACTCTAAATACGTAATACTGTCAATGCCCTCTTTTTCAAAGGATCGGTCAAACATGGTTCGATAGGGACAACCCTTTTCATTCGTCAAGAACACTTCTTCGTGAAAATCTTCGAGCCGCAGCACAGTCCGTTTTGCGAGCGGGTGGTCTGGAGCGGCGAATAAGCGGAACGTTTCTTCCAGCAAGGGTTCCACGGCAAGTCCGCTTGAGCGAATGGGTTCGTCCAGGATAAAGACGACGTCCGCGCTTCCTTCAAAGAGTGTTTGTTTGAGCTCTTGATTGGGAACGGAGCGGAAGATGAGACGCACGCCCGGATGGCGCGAACGAAATAACTGAAACACAGCCGGAAGCCGATAGGCGCAAATCACCTCATTGGCACTTATCGTTAGGGTGCCGCTTAGAACTTCGTTGTCATGAACGACGGTTTTAGCTTCTTCCAATTGGTCAAGAACACTCTGGACATGTGTTAAAAAGCGTTTACCCGCCGTTGTGAGTACGAGCTGCTTGCCCAAACGGTCAAACAGGCGAACCCCCAGCTCATCCTCCAATGCCTTCATTTGCATCGTGACGTTGGAAGGGACGTAGCTCAGCACTTCCGCAGCACGACTGAAATTTAATGTGGACGCCACCGTGCGGAACGTAATCAGTTGGCGTAATTCCATATACGATGCCCCTTTTACTTTCAATTTTATTGAATACTGTTTTGAATTCTATTCACTTTTATTGAGAGTACCATGACCCTATACTGAGTACAAGAACGACAATCTAAATATATGGATTCATTTTGAAGGGAGCAAACGATAGGATGGATTATGAAATTTTTGATTTGGGTGACGTAACCTTGCAATCCGGAGTGACGTTACCGGATGCTTTTCTTGCTTATAAGACATATGGACGATTAAATGAGAAGAAAGATAATGTCATCGTCTATCCAACTGCTTTTGGAGACCAGCATATACAGAATGAATGGTTGATTGGAGACGGAATGGCATTGGATCCGCGAGAATATTTCATCATCGTTCCAAACCTGTTGGGTAACGGATTATCTTCCTCCCCCAGCAACACGCCTCCCCCATTCGACCGGGCTCAATTTCCGCATGTAACCATCTATGATAACGTTAAATTTCAGCATCGGCTGGTGACCGAAAAATTCGGCATTCACAAGATCGCTCTTGTCGTTGGGTGGTCCATGGGAGGCATTCAAGCATTCCAATGGGGTGCAAGTTATCCCGACATGGTGGAGCGAATCGCCCCTTTTGCCGGCGTTGCCAAGACTTGGCCCCAAACATACGTGGTCCTGGAAGGAATGAAAGCTCCGCTCATGGCTGCAGTCGGCTTCGATTCGAGCAAACTAAACAAGTTGACTACAGAAGACATGCGCGCCGTCGGTCGCGTCTATGCTGGGTGGGGCGTATCGCAGGCGTTTTATAGGGAGGAACTTTATCGTGAGATGGGTTTTGACTCTTTGGCAGATTTTATGGCGGGCGTCTGGGAAGACAGCTTTATGAAGATGGATCCGCACAATGTCCTGGCCATGTTATGGACAGGTCAACATGCAGACATAAGTGCGAACCCCTCCTATGACGGAGATTTCGATAAAGCGCTCAAAAGCATTTCGGCGCATGCCTGCATCATGCCGGGTAGCACGGATCTCTTCTGCCCGGCGGACGACAATGAATACGAGGCTAATCTTATACCTCATGCTCTATTTAAGCCCATTGAGTCGATCTGGGGTCATTTTGCCGGACGCGGAATCAACAGCGCCGATAATCAATTTATAGATGATAACTTAAAACGCTTGTTAGCGCTTCGTACTAACGAATAGAACATCAATAGCTGAGGTCACCAGAGCTTGCTGGTCGACCTCTTTTTATCCAGCGCCCTGGAGTCCGGATATGATGGGTAAAATCCTCAATGCATAAAGTCTATGAGAATATCCAAAATCGTCTTACAACGTTCCCATTCTCCTCCACATACTCCGACTCAAACTGACCACCATTCTTCAGAATCGTTTTTTCCGATGCCAAATTTCCTTTATCGCAAACCAGCAGCACTTTGTTTAGTCCCATATCTCTCGTGATTTCAAGGGTTAATGCTAAGAGTACGGATGCATAGCCCATTCTTCTTTCCGACGGACGTATTCCGTAACCGATATGCCCGCCGCTATTCAAGAGTTTTTCATTAAGTCTGTGTCTAATATTGACTGCACCCATTACTTTTTTTGAATTACTGTCGATAAGCCAGTACGTAGAATGAGGGACAAAGCTCTTGTTCTGTAACTTCTCCTCTGTATCTTCCGCATATAAAAATTCGATCATGGAATCAAAATCAGAAGGATCTTTCCTCACTACCCACGGGGTAATATCCTGTTCATCCGACATCCAATCTTCGTAAAAAGACAGATACTCCCTCTTATATGCAGCTGAAGGTTTCACCAACTCAACGGAGTTCGACATTACACCATATCCCATCTGTTAAATTTTATATATAGTACTCCTAGTAAAATGAATTTACCTTTATTGTCGTCCGACCTTTTTTATTGAGATTTGGCTGAATAGACATGGTCAAGAAACTTGATAGAGATACGTTCTGCTTCCGTTTTGGTTACAATTTCCGATGCCTGGCGTAAGCTTTGGTACAACGCTATCGTATTCTTTAAAGCCTGGTAGCAGCTATCAAAGTTGTGGAGGGAAATCGTTCCTTTCAGCTCCTCTAATTCCTGGACACCGTATTTCTCTAATTTTCGAACCCCTCGCGGTTGCTGGCCGTTACGCATGAGAATGAGCGGCCCCAAGACGGCGCTTCGCATAAATGTTAAAAGATCTATTACTTCAAACCATTCGCCTCTCCCTAATTTAGTTGCACCGTAATGAACCCATACCCAAAAGCGGTCTTCAATCCATTGCGGATCAGGGTTAGGAAAAGACATCGTCGTTTTGTTCAGTATCGTTGTAATGTCAGAACCTCTCTCCCATAGAATTCTCGGATCTTCGATTCGAGATTCGAGTTCTTGCGGGTGTACAAATTTGAGGTCGACATGAAGCGGATCGGGGCCGTATAGGCAAATAACCAAACGAGGCTCACCAACATGCTCCCCCGTGAATGCCGACAGCAGGTTACCCAGCCCTTCAGCAATTTGAAGCCGTTGTTCCATGATCTCACTTCGGAATTCATTACGATAAACCACAATTAAATCTAAATCACTGTACTCATCCATCGCGCCGTACACCATAGAACCGCCTGCGAGCAAACCAGCAAATCGTTGATCTTGGCGAAAATACGCTATTGCCTGTTCAATGAATCGTTCATGTACGGGTAACCTCATACAAAACACTCCTTAAATGATGACCCATAAAATGGGTATTATTAAAAAGTAACATTGAAGCAATACGCGTGTCAATCAAATGAAATCCAAGCTGCGAATATATGAAAAAAGCCGCAGTTTATGCGGCTTATCCATGTTTATCTGTTTTTGTCGTCCAACAATAGCAGTTGACAAGGTAGTTACCAGCTGGACTTCGTTATACCAGGAATTTGCCCCTTATGGGCCAACTCCCGAAAAACAATGCGAGAAACGCCAAATTTACTGATATAACCTCTTGACCTGCCGCTGACCGCGCAGCGATGATGAAGCCTGGTCGCGGAGGAGTCGCGGGGCAGTTTTTGGAGAGCTCCGTAGTCCCTCTTCTCTTTCAGTTCCTTACGCCTCTGCGCGTATTTAGCAACCATCTGTTGTCTTTTCAGTTCTTTCAAGACTTTCGATTTTTTCGCCACTTGGAACACACCTCCCTTTCCTATTCGCGATTATTCATTCAATGCCTTTGTTAAAGCGTCGAGGTTTTGACGCATAATGGCAATGTAATCAAGGTTATCCGCGATATCTTCCTCGGTTAATCCTTCGATTGGATTAAGTACGGAAGTCGAAGCGCCGATCTCAGAGGCTATCGTCTCTGCAACGTTTGACGACACAAGCGTTTCAAAGAATATCGTTTTTACATTGTGCTCCTTGGCAAATTCGATCACTTCAGCCATTTGAGCAGCCGAGGGCTCTTGGTCCGGGGATAAGCCTGCAATCGGCACTTGAGTCAAACCGTATTCTCTGGCTAGATACCCGAACGCAGCATGCTGCGTAATGAAGTCTTTTCGTTTGGCATTTTTCAGTCCGTCTCGAAACTCCTTGTCCAATGCCTCCAGTTTACTAACATAAGCATCTGCATTTGCTTTGAATGCCTCTTGATGTTCCGGAGCTGCTTCGGCCAAACCTGCCTCGATGTTGCGCACTTGTTTGACAGCCATGGCCGGCGAGAGCCATACATGCGGATCCAGTCCACCGTGGTCATGGTGATGCCCCTCTTCCTCTTGATCATGGGCATGCTCATCA
>NZ_AEXS01000090.1:0-6198 GCF_000204455.1 Paenibacillus sp. HGF5
ACTAACCGACATAACGGCTTCGCTAGGGACATGACCGTTAACATATTTGGAGTATGACTGCTTATTCGGTGCAACATGGACACCCATGTCGAAAGAACCCGTCATGAGCGACATGGAATCAGAAGGACGACATCCGAAGGATTCCCATTCCCTAATGGAATCCGCCCGCACCGATGCAGGGGCAGGGCAACCCGTCTGCCGACTATGGATCAATGGGTGTGTCGTATGCATCATGAGGTAGGACATTCCTTCGGCCTCCTGTACAATGATCTCCATCTGATACATTGTATTATAACATACGATAAAACTTGCCTTCAATTGTCACGGAGCCGTTGCAGAATCCGCTTCTGTTCCTTGATCGCCGGCGTTGTGTTTCCCTGCTAGCTCATCTTGCAGCGCTTGTTTGGCTGCATCCAGCTCGCTGCTGCTAATATATACATAAGGGCTCTTCCAATTGCCTGTAACCGGCATGAATTTCACATCATCTTTTCCGATATCATAATAAGTCGCAATCAAATTTCGGATTTGCTCCTGCTCGAAATCGGTGGTCATGTTGTCGCTGACCGCATCCAGCGCATTTCCCACCTTCGCAACGCCTCCGAGCGATTTCATCTTGTCGAGCAAGGAATGCAATACTTCGCTTTGGCGGGCATTACGCTCAAAATCGCTTGACTCCTTCGTTCTCGGCGAACAGCTGTTACTGGATTTACGGTAACGAACATAATCCAGCGCCTTCTTGCCATCCAGCTTCTGAGGACCCACAGTGAGATTAATGTCGGTCCCGTCGGCAGTATCGCGGTAACACATATTATATTGAACATTGACATCTACGCCGCCAAAGGTGTCCACAACGTCACGGAATCCCTGGAAATCGATAACCGTTACATAGTCGATATTAACGCCAAGATATTTGCTCATCATGACTTTCATTTCTTCTTCAGCCTGAATGCCGCTCCCCGGTTCCTTTTTCTCGGCAGCATTGTAGGCCGCTTTAAACCTCGGGTAATAAGCATTCAGCTTCGTCGCCTTGTATCCTTCAAGTTCAATCAGCGTATCCCGGGGTAGAGAAACCAGCGTCGACGTATTGGTTTCCGGATGCATGGTGGCGACCATGACCACATCCGTCAAATAAGTCCCCGTTTCCGGACGATGATCCGTTCCCAAGAGCAGCACCGTAATCGGTTTTTCCTTAGCGGATTGCCCTGGAGCTACCGGTTTGTCGATCCCGCTTTTCTCGATAACCTCATTCCCCTTGAAGAACAGGTACCCGGCGTAACCTGCGGCAGTCAATACTGCAATTAGCAGTACGATTAATATAAATTTAAAAAATGATTTCCATGGGCTTTTTTTCTTTTTAGGAACTGGCTGTTTCTTGCCCTTCCCCCCACTTTTGGCTCTTGGAGGGAGATTGGTATGAGTAGGATTCATATCATAACACCTGATTTCATTCAAATTAGATGAATGTCCGATAAACGCTTCACATTTCGAAGCATTTACCGGACCATGGTTGACTTCTCTCTCTTATAAACGATGGGGACTGACAAAAAGTTGCCGTATGGTTGTTGCCTGAATTGCTAAATTTCTACAAACCTTATGACTTCGGCTCGGCTTGAGCCTTCTTCTTCTGACGATCTTCAACAAAGTATCGAATACGCACCATCAGCATCAACGCCACGGCAACCAACAAACATTGGATAATCGGCAGCTTATCGATCTGAAACACAAGCAGTATCGCCGAACCCAGGGCCATCAAGATATACAGGAGAATCTCCTTCAAGAGAGGAAGCTTCTGCTTCACTCGGAATACCTTGTTGTAAACGTAGGTGATCAGCACAAAAATGACGATATACGAAACGAGCGGGTGCGCGGCAAACCATTCCTGCATGATAGGTTCACTCCTTTTGGGCAAGTAGATCTCTATCTATTATAGATTTGCTTGCGCCATTTTACGATGTTTTTCTGCGCGTTCGCGCTCACTCTTGTTCAAAATCTTCTTGCGGAGACGAACGGACTTCGGCGTAATCTCGCAATACTCGTCGTCGTTCAGGTACTCCAGAGCTTGCTCAAGCGAGAAGATGACCGGTGTTTTCAATTTCACCGTATCGTCCTTCGTTGCCGAACGAACGTTGGTCAATTGCTTCTCTTTACAAATATTGACGACGATATCGTTGTCGCGGGTATGCTCCCCGACGATCATGCCTTCATAAATCTCGGTCCCCGGTTCCAGGAACAGGGTTCCGCGGTCTTCAACCGACATCATGCCGTAGAACGTCGAAGATCCGTTTTCCGTGGAAACCAGCACGCCTTGATGGCGTCCGCCCACTTGGCCGCCAACCAGCGGGCCATAGCTGTCGAACGCGTGGTTCATAATGCCGTAGCCGCGTGTCAGCGTCAAGAAATGGGTGCGGTAGCCGATAAGCCCGCGAGCCGGAATCAGGAATTCCAGACGTACCTGACCGTTTCCGTTGTTCACCATGTTGACCATTTCGGCCTTGCGTGTTCCAAGGCTTTCCATAACAGCGCCCATGCTCTCTTCCGGCACGTCAATCAGGAGGCGTTCGATCGGCTCCATTTTGACGCCATCGATTTCTCTTACGATAACTTCAGGCTTGGATACTTGAAGCTCATAGCCTTCACGCCGCATATTCTCAATCAGGATACTGAGGTGAAGCTCGCCGCGTCCCGAAACGATATAAGCATCCGGGCTGTCCGTCTCATCCACTCGCAAGCTGACGTCCGTTTCCAGTTCTTTAAAGAGACGGTCGCGAAGCTTGCGGGATGTCACCCATTTGCCTTCGCGTCCGGCAAAAGGACTGTTGTTCACCAGGAACGTCATTTGCAGGGTAGGCTCGTCAATTTTGAGAACCGGGAGGGCTTCCGGATGCTGTGGATCCGCAATGGTTTCTCCGATGTTGATGTCTTTGATGCCTGCGATCGCCACGATGTCGCCAGCGCCTGCTTCAGCGACCTCGATCCGCTTCAGTCCTTGGAAACCGAACAGCTTCTCGATACGGGCATTCTTCGTGGAACCGTCTCTAAGCATAACGGCAACCGGTTGGCCTTGCTTAATGACACCGCGATTCACGCGGCCGACGGCGATACGGCCCAGATATTCATTGTAATCCATCAAGGTAACGAGGAACTGCAGAGGCTCGTCCACTTTCTCGGTAGGGGAAGGGATATGGTCGATAATGGTTTCGTAAAGAGCAAGCATGTTATCGTCTTGCTTCTCCGGATCCATGCTAGAAGTACCGTTTAGGGCAGATGCATATACTACGGGGAAGTCCAACTGGTCGTCGTTCGCTCCAAGCTCAATGAACAGGTCAAGCACTTCATCGATCACTTCAGCTGGACGAGCAGCCGGACGGTCGATCTTGTTTACAACGACGATTGGCGTCAAGTTATGGGCAAGCGCTTTGCCCAGAACGAACTTGGTCTGAGGCATGCAGCCTTCGTATGCGTCAACAACGAGCAGAACACCGTCGACCATTTTCATGATACGTTCGACTTCACCGCCGAAATCGGCGTGTCCAGGCGTATCCACAATGTTAATCAAGAAATCTTTATACGTAATAGCCGTATTTTTGGCTAGGATGGTAATACCGCGTTCGCGCTCCAAATCATTGGAGTCCATCGCGCGCTCCTGCAGCGTCTCATGCTCCCGGAAAATACCGGACTGCTGCAGCAGTTGGTCTACAAGTGTTGTTTTGCCATGGTCAACGTGAGCAATAATGGCAATGTTGCGAATCTGATCTCTTGATTGCATAAATATATCTCAAATCCCTTCTATTCGAATGAGCCACAAAGAAAGCGCCGGACGACATGCCGACGCTTCAACATACATCCTATAATATAGGTAAACGAGCGGGAAAATCAAGTCTTTTCAGAAAACTTCCAGCAACTTTTACCTCTTCCCGATTACCAGCCTCGGCTCCATTTATTATTGCGTCTCGAACGATTGCGGCCGAAGATCATCCAAGCGCCCGCCGCGATCAAGATCAGCGCAATAATGTAGAACGCTCCTGTCTGAAGCCAGGTGAAGATGAATATCACAACGGAAAGCGCCGTCAGACCAAGCGCAATCGGCAGTGCAGCGCCGGGACGCGGGCTCTCGTACAGATAATACTCAAACAGGCCTACGGCCACACCGAGAATGAGAACAGGCCATAATGAAGCCATTAGTCCCCAGCCGCCGATATTGCATATGAGGAACAGAAGCCCGTATACCGTCAGAATACCGCCCGGTATCAGTATAGCGGCAGAAGCCCGGCGACCAAAAAACAGGATATGCAAAAAAACACCCGGCAGCAGCAGGACGAGCGGCCATAACGTTCTGCCCAGAAATCCGAACACGCCAAGCTTGCCGAGCAAAATAACGACTCCAGCGACAACGATGAAAATACCCAATGCCAAATCTTTTCTGGAGGACATTTGATCACCCTCTCTTCAATATATGTATCACCATAAACAGCGGTTTCTAACAGAAGCAGTTACGTTAATTTTAGCCCAAACCGACAAAAAAAACCATATCCCGAGCTTGTTCCGCTTAAAAATTGCCCCGCCCGGTCAATGAGGCATCGGCCTAGCACCACAAGAAATGGACGACTGCGCGAGACAGTCGTCCATTTCTCCGGTTTACAGCTTCCGCATGAGTATGCCCAACACCGCAGCCTGCAGAAATATCCCCGTTTACGTGCCGGTCCGTCTTACCGTCTGCAATCCGCCGATGAGCACGACGAAACCTGCAACGATAATCGGCAGCAAGCTGTGCGCATAGGGCATCCAATAAGCCAGCAGCAAGCCGACGCGAGAATCCTGTATGAGCATTTCGCCTGCTGTAAAAGCTAGAATACCGGCACCTATATAGAGCAGTACGGGAAACTTTTGAAGCAGCCTGGAGATCATCCCGCTTCCCCATACAACAATTGGAATGCTTAATATAATCCCGATGACAATCAGGGAGAGATCGCCATTGGCAAGCCCCGCGATTGCCAAGACATTGTCCAGGCTCATGACAAAATCGGCGATCAGAATCGTATTGACCGCGCCCCATATCGTGGAAGCCCTGGCCATGCTCGAAGGATCATGTTCCTTTTGCATCATCAGTTTGACCGCGATCCAGATGAGCAGCAATGCGCCGCCAGCCTGCAGAAACGGAATTTTCAACAGCAGAACGGCCACAAAAGTCAGAATGCAGCGCAAAAGTACAGCCCCCGCCGTCCCGATCCAAACGGCCCGTTTGCGGTGTATTTCCGGAAGATCCTTGCTGGCCATAGCAATGACCAAGGCATTGTCGCCGCTGAGTACAAGATTGATCACTAATATTTGTCCCAACAAAAAAATCGTCTCCACCAGAACAACACCCCCACTCTACACATATGTGGTTTTTGTCCAGGCTATGCTTGCACATCAGGAAAAATAGGCCTATAATAAATCCACTTTGTTTAATGGTGGAACGTATTCTAAGAGGAGTGACATTCATGGAAACCACAGCCGCTGAATTTTTTCTTGCATTAATCAACATTGTGTTTTTGGATTTGATATTGGCCGGGGACAACGCCATCGTAATCGGCCTTGCGGCACGCAATCTTCCGAAGGAAACCCAGAAAAAAGCCATTATCTACGGTACGGCAGGTGCTGTAATTCTCCGCATCATAGCCACCATCCTGGTCGTCTGGCTGCTCAACATCCCTTGGCTGCTGCTTGTGGGAGGCGTGCTCCTGATCGGCATTGCTTACAAGCTGTTGACTGACGACAATAATGATCACGGCAATATCAAGGCTGGCAACAACCTGGGTGCGGCCATCCGCACCATCATTGTAGCCGATGCCGCCATGGGTCTGGACAACGTCATTGCCGTTGCCGGCGCGGCCAAACATAACATGATCCTTGTAACCCTGGGCCTGCTCATCAGCGTTCCCATCGTGGTATGGGGCAGCACCCTGTTCATCAAGCTGATCAACCGCTTCCCGTGGATTATCTATGTAGGTTCTGCGGTGCTTGCATATACGGCATCCTCCATGATTACCGAGGAGAAGCATTTTATGGGGTACTTTGAAGGGCACCAGATTATAAAATATCTGTTCATTGCCGCCATCATCGTCGGCGTGCTGACGGCAGGACATCTGAAAAAAAATCAGCCGCTCGCCGTCAGTCGTCCACTCTGTCCTAGCGGTCTCAACATATTATAGAAACGCC
>NZ_AEXS01000089.1:0-21683 GCF_000204455.1 Paenibacillus sp. HGF5
AGATCGATGCTTTCGGCGTGGATTACATCTGCGTTCATTCCGGCTACGACCACCAGGCGGAAGGCAAAAACTCATTCGAGGAATTGGCAGCGATCAAACGTGTCGTGAAACAAGCCAAAACTGCCGTTGCGGGCGGAATCAAAATGGAGACCCTCCCTGAGGTGATTCAGGCAAATCCCGATCTCGTCATCGTCGGCGGCGGAATTACAAGCCAAACCGACAAGAAGGCCACAGCGGCTCAAATGAACGAGCTTGTGAAGCAGGCATAAGTCGCCATGAGTCATAACATCTTTCAACATGCATCCGTCATTGCCAAGGAGTTATCGGAATCCGTACAGCAGGTGGATGCTGGCCAGATCGAGGAATTGATTGAAAGGATCGTGCAATCCGATGCCGTCTTCTTGGCAGGGGGAGGCAGATCCGGCCTGATGATCCGGGCTTTCGCCATGCGGTTAATGCAGATGGGATTTAAGGTTCATATCGTCGGCGATACGGTAACGCCGGCCATCGGAGCGAATGACCTGCTTCTTATCGGTTCAGGCTCCGGCGAAACGCAAGGATTGGTATCCATGGCTCGGAAAGCCAAAGAGATCGGGTCCGCGGTTGCGGTCGTAACCGTGAGACCGGAATCGAGTATCGGCAAGCTTTCGGATGCGATGGTCCAGCTTCCGGGAACAACGAAGGAGCAGAATCAGGATATCCTCGTCACCGTTCAACCGATGGCTTCATTATTTGAGCAAAGCATGCTGATCGTGCTCGATGCGGTTATCCTGAGATTGATGGAAAAAAGCAAGCTTCGCTCAGACCAAATGTTTAGCCTGCATGCCAATTTGGAATAAGAAGAAACGGTGATGATAAGTTTGCCGCTTTGATGATATCCCCGCAACCGTTGTATACTATAGGGAAGAAGGGGTGATGCATTATGGCAAACGAGGTCAAGCAGCGAATTAATCTGAAGGAAATAAACTGCCATAAGGAGTTAACCCTGGCGGTCATCGGCGGCAAATGGAAACTGATCATCCTCTGGCATCTCGGTTTGGAGGGCGTGAAACGCTTCGGTGAACTGAACCGAATGATTCCCCACATCACGCAAAAAATGCTGACCAATCAGCTTCGTGAATTGGAGGAGGACCAGCTGGTCCACCGCGTGGTTTACCCTGAGGTTCCCCCTCGGGTGGAATATTCGCTTACGCCTTACGGGGAGAGTTTGATGCCGATTTTGAAATTGATGTACGATTGGGGAAAGGATTACGGCGAACAAGTCATCTGGAAAGACGGCGAGTTGCCTGAGAATAAAGACGATGTACAGGCATCGGAACAAGCAGTCGCCCAAAAGCTGTAATTTTTCTCGAACCTGCATGCGAATGCAAGTAGGAAAAACCCTCCTTAAAATTTAAGGGGGGTTTTCGAGCGTAATGATGCTGCATTCTGAAGACTTAAAAAAAGGCGAACCAACAGGTTCGCCTCCGCTCGCTTGAGCTTCCTTAATGGATGTAATTATTGCTGGCTTTCAAGGTGTTCAGCGAGTTGATCAAAAGTACCGCCAAATCCTTGTTTCACCATTGGAGCCATTTCATCAAACGCTGCCAGTTCTTCCGCAGTCGCGTTTACGGGGCCTCCCTGCATGGTAAGCGTAGTTTTTCCGTCGATTTCTTCAAATGTGATGATATTCATAATTTCAAGCGGCCAGTTTGCGTTAAAAGGTGCGCGTATCGTGTTCCCTTCCTCATCTGAGAATGATTGAACGAATACCAGCTTCTCAGGTACGATAACTTCCTGATATACAAATTTACCCCACATGGCTTGACTGCCGTCCGGAGATTTCTGACAGCCTAGAAACATGCCTCCGGGACGTACATCCATTTTGATAACGTCCAAAGAAAACCCTTGAGGCCCCCACCATTTGCCGAAGTGTTCAGGGTCGGTCCAAACTTTAAAAACCAGTTCCCGGGGGGCATTGAAAACACGTGACAGAAGTAAGCCTGGTTTGCTTTGCTCGGTCATTTGAATTCCTCCTAAGAAGAAGGGTAGCGGCAGCTACCTTTTCTTTTGTATTTTTTCCAAATAATCCTCAAGTTGATCTAAGCGCTTTTCCCAAATGCTGCGGAACGAGTCCAACCATTCGTCCATTTCTTGAAGCGGTTCAGGGCGTAGTTTATAAATTCGTCGATTAGCCTCCGCTTGGACTTTTACCAGTCCAGCTTCATGCAATATTTTTAAATGTTTGGAAGTCTGAGGTTGCCGGATTTGAAGACGTTCAGCAATCTGATTGACGGTTAAAGGACCTTCTCGTAACAGTTCGACCATCTGTAATCGGTTAGGTTCGGCTAGCGCGTGCAACGTTGTCTGTTTCATGGGACCTTACCCCCGATCTGGTTATTACAACGAACTTGATGCTTGAACTAATAATTCGGATAGCTGTTCATAGTCAGGAGTATCGTCTTTTCGAATTTTGAGCCATTTCCGTTCGGGTGGACCATCGAATGTTGGAGGGACTTCTAGGTTGGTTGTGTTCATGATCATAAAGGCGATTGCATCTTTGGATGGCGAAATCACGGCTGCATAGTGTCCGTTTTTGAGAAAATGCGGTTTTTTGTACTGAATTCGTTCTTCTACCTCCGGAATGGCTTCATGGACCATGAGTCGAAGCTTTTTGCCGACTTCTGCTTGCCAAGGCAAACTCAGGTTTTCAATGAACGAAATGACTTCTTGGCTCATAACTTATCCTCCTTATTTGTAAAGATTAACCAATGTCTAAATATAATATACCATCATGAGAATATTCCTGTAAAGGAATATTAGAAATTGATTGCCGGAGATTTTTTTGCTTGAAGAAATGTTTTTAAGCGTGAAGGATTGACAATTGAATGGAGGAGATATATCATCATACCGTATAAATCGTAATTATTACGATTAAGGAATGGAGGAAGTTCATTAGATGAATAACAACAGTAGAATTCCGGTTACTGTCCTTAGCGGCTACCTCGGCTCAGGCAAAACGACGGTTCTGAATCATGTGCTTCATAATCGCGAAGGATTGAAGGTAGCGGTCATCGTGAACGACATGAGCGAAGTGAACATCGATGCGGATTTGGTGAGAGGGGAAGGAAGCCTGTCCCGAACGGATGAGAAGCTGGTCGAAATGTCCAATGGCTGCATCTGCTGCACGCTCCGGGAAGATTTGGTGCAGGAAGTTCAGAAGCTGGCTCAAGAGAAGCGTTTTGATTACATACTGATCGAATCGACGGGAATCAGCGAGCCCGTGCCCGTTGCGCAGACCTTTGTTTACCCGGATGAGGTGTCCGGCGTACAGCTGTCCGATCTCGCCCGGCTGGATTGCATGGTAACGGTGGTGGACGCGAACCGATTCTGGAAGGATTTCTCTTCGGGGCAAAGCCTGCTTGATCGGAAGGAAGCGATGGGCGAAGAGGATACGCGGGAAGTGGTGGATTTGTTAATCGACCAGATAGAGACTTGCGATGTGCTGCTGCTGAACAAATGCGATCTGGTAAGCGAGGACGAATTGGCCAAGGTAGAGGGCATACTGCGAAAACTTCAGCCAAGCGCCAAACTCATCCGCACCGTGAAGGGACAAGTGGCACCTGCGGAAATTCTGAATACCGGCTTATTCGATTTTGATAAAGCCAGTCAGTCCCCCGGCTGGATTCAGGAGCTTCAGAAGGAGGAGCATGTGCCGGAAACGGATGAATACGGCATCAGCTCTTTTGTCTATCGGAGAAGAAGACCGTTCCATCCGGAGCGGCTGGCGGCATTCATGAGTTATTGGCCGGAAGAAGTCGTACGTGCGAAAGGGATCGCTTGGCTGGCCGTGCGCGAGGATGTTGCGGCAAGTGTAAGCCAGGCCGGGCCTTCGATTCAGTTCGGGCCTGCAGGATACTGGGTCGCGGCTTTAACCGAGCAGGAGCAGCAGGAGCTGTTACGAAGTGAGCCGGATGTGCGAACGAAATGGGATAACGTCTGGGGAGATCGGATGACCGAGCTCGTCATGATCGGGATTGGGATGGAACAGGAACAAATCGAGCGGGAGCTGGACGAGTGTTTGTTGACCGACCGGGAAATGCAGCTGGACTGGTCAACGTTTCACAATCCGCTGCCATGGATGGCCATCGAAGAGCTATCGCTGTAATGCTGCTAATCTGTATGGAGTGTGGGTAATAGTATTAAAGAAGCCAACTCGTCTAGACGAGCTGGCTTCTTCATACGGATGGTAGTCTGTTTCATTATTTGTTGATCAGTTGGCCTGCATAGGCTTGCACGTTTAGCGGAGCTGTCAGGTAATTTGGGGCTTTAGCCACAAACGCCTGAAAATGGCTGCTCGCATTGTGGAGCCCCACAGCTTCCTGGTCTTTCCACTGTTCAACCATGAGATACGTGTTATCCTGCTCCGTATCTTTGAGCAGCTTATAAGATTCATTCCCTTGTTCCGCACGGGATGCTTCAATAAGCTCTTTTACGGATTTCAGAAATTCTGCCTCGCGTTCGCCGTTTACTTTCATTTCTGCATGAATAATAATCATCGCTATGCCTCACTTCCACTCTGCAATACGATCAATAGGGAGACGAGTCGTCAAACGCGCTTCTTTGGCAGCTTTACCTACCGAGATGAGCATGACCGGCACATAACGTTCCTTCTCCATACCAAATGCTTCTGCAATTCGGGATTTGTCGTATCCGCCGATAGGGTTCGTGTCATATCCACGGGCACGGGCAGCAAGCATAAGCTGCATGGAAACCAAGCCGCTATCGATAAGGATCATTTCGCGGAAAGCCTGTGCCGGAATACGTCCGAACAGATCGGTATAGTTCGCCATCAGCTGATCTTTTATCTCTTGCGGCAGATAACCGCGTTCCACAGCAGTGCCCATAATTTCATTCGCATTGTCGAATGCATTCATATCTCCAAATACCGCAATGACTGCCGAAGAAGTTGAAACTTGTGTTTTGTTCCCTGGTGCAAGCTCTTCAAGCGTCGCTTTTCCTTCCGGGCTATCAACGACAAGAAATCTCCAAGGCTGAAGATTAACGGATGACGGGGCCAAAGTCGCTTCTTCCAAAATTTCAGTCATCTCTTCACGGCTGATTTTGACCGATGGGTCGTATACCCGCACAGAGCGGCGGGAAGTAATAATTTCTTTATAATCATTGTTTAGGGTCGTTACAGACATGATATTCTCTCCTTTAATCTCTATAAGTTAATCGGTCTTACTTGGATGTTTCATCCGTTGAATCTGGCTGTTCAGCTTCTGCAAAGCATGAACAAGCGCAAGTCGTTCTGATTCCGTGAGGTCTGCCTGCAGTTCCTCCATAAATCGATCTTTCTCCGCCTTAAACGCTGCTACTTTACTTTTGCCCACATCAGTTAGCTGAACCAACGTAATCCGGTTGTCATTCTCGCATCTCGTCCGCAGAAGCAATCCTTCCGCTTCCAGCTGTTGAACATGACGGGTCACCGCAGCCGGATCGATAGACACTGCCTTCTGGAGATCCGACTGGCTAATTTCGCCGCCGGTCAGTTTGCAGAGGAGTTCCAGCCGATTGGGACTAACACCGGCACATCGTTCAAACCGAGTCGCAATGTGCTTATTCAGATGCATGAGCAAGTACAGCAGGTCTTGTGTATGGCATGTAGAGATGATAAAGACCTCCTTCAATTCATTGACTCGTCAATGGTTGATGGGTCAATCATATATGTTTATTTTCTGAAAATCAAGTCTTTTGTATAAAAAAGCGAATCGATTCCAGAGGTCCTTAAATAATCTGAATCCTGGGAGAGCCCAAGAATTCTGAATCGCATTTGATGTATAATAGGTAGTAGATTCCCAATTCATAGAATGGATGAAAGATTCGTTTTCATTGAGAATGTAATGCTGACGCATGAACAACATAAATCAGGAGGACACGATTATGGCAAAAGCAAAAGTTCCAAAGCGACCCACTAGGGATGAGTTTGTACTGGAAGAGCTCGGAAATCAGCTAACGGAAGCTTATCAGGAGGAATCGGTCATCGTACTGACGGTCTGGGGATGGGAAGAGGCGGTCCGCGGACAAATCGATCTGATGGACTCCCGCACAGGGAAGGTGCATATGAAACAGAACGGCGTCATTACGAAGGTTCCTTTTATGGATATTATGGAAGTGAATTATCCCAGGGACTAATCATAAGCGAACCGAAAAAAAGGAGATCCCTGGGGATCTCCTTTTCTTTTTTCATATCGCTGCATACATTCAACTGTCACTGCACCACGCCGCTGAGCAAGTCCTCCCACTCCTGGACAATGCGCGTTTTATCCAGGCGATGGCCGATTAACGTAAGATAGCCGCGCTGCAGCTTCAGCGTGCTGGGCTCGATGGCAAGCTGTGAACCTGCCCACTGAACCAGGGAGGGACCCGTGGAGAGCTGAATATATCCTTTGGCCCGTAGCAGGCCGGAGCCGCGTGTGGCGAGAAAGGTTTCGATGAGGCTGATCTCAAGCGGGAAAGGGGCTGGAGCCGATAGAGTCAAGGTATCCAGGCCGGTATAGGAATGGCTGCCATGCCCGGCCTCCTCTCCGTGACCATGACGATGCTCATGATGAATGAAAGCTCCTTCATGGTCGCGGCGCCCCAGCTTGCTCCGATCTTCTTCGCTGGTCGAAGCGCTGCCTTGCAGGCGATCCGCAGGACTCCTTTGCCGGTTCGAAGAATGAGATGAATGACTATGATTCTCCGTTGGCTCTAGCTGAAGGGCCGCAAACATTTCATGCTCATCCAAACGGCTGTAGTCGGTTACGGACAGGCTTGCCGTCGTATTTATTTTTCTAATGGAGGTAATGACTTTATTGATCTGTTTCTCTTCGCATTCTCCCGCCTTGTTCAGGATGATCCGGTCCGCGAAGCTGATTTGTCCCCGAAGGGTGCGGACCAGTTCGCGACTGGATGCAAAGAAGCTGTTGTACTCGAGAAATTTGCTGCAGTCGGCCAAGGCGATTTTACCCCGGATCGATATTCGATCCACCAGTGACGGATCCTGCAAATCCTCAAGAATCTGTTCAGGATTCGCCACTCCGGTCGTCTCGATGAAGACGAGATCAGGCTTCCGATCTAACAGGCTTTTCAGGGCTTGCCCCAGCTCGTCTCGTTTGGTGCAGCAGATGCAGCCGTCAAGCAGCTTCTCGATCGGAAGATCAGGCATTTCACCGGATAGGATATCGCCATCCACGTCCTGTTCGCCCATCTCATTCATCAGGACGGCGGTCCTCCATTGCCGTTTGGCGGCATACGCCAGCAGCCTGAGCAGCAGCGTGGTTTTGCCGCTCCCCAAAAAACCGCTAATCAGCACGACGGGTATCTTGTTCATTGTTGATCTCCTCCTTGGTCTCGATATCATTCGAATACAGTTCATCAAACTCTGCGACAGAGTCCGGATTCGTAAAAATGTAAGGGGATGACGGCTGTTCGATCGGCTGAATCCGTTCCGCTTGAATCTGCAGCGATTCCTTACCGTCCACGGTGGTGACCTGGATCGTGCCATCGATCTGAACCCACGCGTCATTCGCGAACGACGAAGCATTCGCGGCGCGCACCATGACCCCGAACGGGACGGCGTCTGCCGTGCAGCACATTACGAGGAAGCGGCTGACGGCGAAGGTGTCTTCGTTCATATGTCCATCGCGGAAAACAAATCCTTGGACGGTGATGGCCTTCCCTTGAAAATGCTGTTTGTAAATATCCATGGCCCCTACGGTCTCCGAGAAAATGTCCGGCTCCACTCGGATGACGGGTAAGGTATATAAGCGCTTGGCCAGCTCCGCGAACTCCACGCTGTAGATGTCTTTGGGAACAAAACGCTCGTTCAGCGCGATGTCCTCCGCTGCCGTCTGGTCATCATTCGTTCCATGCTTCTCCATGCCCGAAACGGCGGGAGCATTCCGCTCCTCGGTTTTACGGCGAACATCGGGGTTCGGATAGGTGTAGATCATGCCTTTTTTGGCCGCCATATCGCTGCCGAGGGCTTGGTCCGGCAGGAGCAGGCCGAACAGCAGCGGCACCGTGAATAACCCGTAAACCGATATGTTTTTGATCAGTCCGCTGGGCAGGGGGTGCTCGCAATCGCACACCTCGCCGGAAGCTCCCGCAAGGGCGTGCCACAGCATGCCGAAAGCTATGAACAACAGCGGCACGGGACAGAGCAGAAGCAGGGTCTGCATATGGGGAGCCAAGTAATAGTCCAGCGAATTTGATGCGTTTAGATGCATGATATAGGCGGCAAGAGCTGCGATTAGCAGCGACCGCAGTATATAGTGGCTTCGCAGGCTCAAACTGGGCTTCACGTCCCGAACACCTCCAATCTCAAGTGGATATCCGAAGGCATAACAGCCTGAAGGTAGCGTTATTCCATCCGTTTTTGTGTATTGCCACTCCAGTTTGTTTACTACGCCTAACCGCCGAATAGCGCGTCGACGGCTACAGAGCCGATAAAGACAAGGGTAATCACCAGCAGGCTTAAGCCGATCACGAATTTGGTCTTGAAGGTAGCCGACAGCATGAGCAGGCTTTTGAAATCCAGCATCGGTCCGAGGACCAGGAAGGAAACCAGCGGGCCGACGGTAAAGGTGTGCGTGAATGCCGATGCCACGAAGGCGTCCGATGTTGAGCAAAGGGACAGGATGAAGGCAAAGCCCATCATGAACAGATAGGAGGCGGCAGGACCGTTCCCCAGAGCCAGCAGCTCCTCCCTCGGAATGAAGGATTGGATGCAGGCCGTGAGGAAAGCGCCCAGGACTAAATATTTGCACATCTCGATCAGCTCGTCTCCGGCGTGGACAAACATGCTTCTCCAGGTTTTGGGATGCTCATGCAACAAACGTTCCCCCTTGCTGGAGCCCTGTTCGGCGAACTCTTGAAAGGAACGCTTCAGGGGGCTGCTTCTTGAAAAAACATAGGCGAGCAAACCCGTCGTCACCGCGACTGCAAAAGCCAGTCCCATTCGTCCGATCGTCACTTCGGGATGCGAACGGAAGGCCATGATCGTTGATGCGAATACAATGGGATTCAGAATAGGACCGCTGAGGATAAAGGTGACGGCGATATAGGCGGGCATACCTTTCAGCATCAACCTGCGAACGACCGGGATCATCCCGCATTCGCAGATGGGAAACAGGATGCCGAGCATGGAAGCGAACAGGACGCCAACCACCGGATTCTTCGGCGTGAGACGCCGCACCCATTGCTCTTGTACGAACAGCTGCAGAAGGGACGACAGCAGCACTCCAAGCAGAATAAAAGGAAGTGCCTCAAGGAAGATGCCCGTAAAGACGGTTTTAACCTGCTGTAGGTCTTGGCTGGATATGGGGTTTAAGTCCCTCTGCAGCCATATCGTCAAGACCGGAATCACGAATACAAGCGGCAGTATAAAGGGCAGCATTTTGAAGATCGCCGGATATCTCATCAAGGCCTCCTGGAGCGAATTGTTCTTAGGACATTCTATGCTTGTACCATCGGCAACATACGTGATTTCAGACAATAAATCAAAAACTTTACGATTAAAAGGCGGCCGCATAGCCGGTGGCGCGAAGTCCAAAGTCGTGATATATTAAAAAAAGTTATCCGTGTGTTACTGGCGTAGCTTGGGTTACCAAGAGGGAGCACATGGGATCATATGCCGTACGCCTGGGCAAGAGGTAAGGAGACGTTCGAGTCGCCTTGCCTCTTTATGTTTTTTAATACAATGGCGAAGGAGCGGATTAGCATGAGTAAGGAACCCGTAATTTTGGATGGAAAAAAAGTATCCGATGATATCAAGGCAAAGCTGGCGGTGAAGGTACAGGAATTGAAACAGCAAGGGGTAACCCCTTGTCTGGCAACGATTCTGGTTGGCGATGATCCTGCCTCGGCAACCTATGTGCGGATGAAGGGAAATGCGTGCGAGCGGCTTGGCATCATATCCAAGAAAGTAGTGCTGGAGACATCGACAACGACGGAGGAGCTGATCGCCGCGATTCAAGCACTGAACGAGGATCCGAACGTCCACGGTATTCTGCTTCAGCACCCGGTACCGCATCATATCGATGAGCGGGAGGCTTTTGATGCCATCGACATGAAAAAAGACGTGGATGGAGTAACCACGCTCGGGTTCTCGCAAAATGCGTTTGGTTTCGCCGATTACCCTTCATGTACGCCGGCGGCGATTATCGCGATTATGGACTATTACAGCCTGCCGATCGAAGGGAAGCATGCGGTGGTGGTCGGACGCAGTCCGATTTTGGGCAAGCCGGTATCGATGATGCTGCTCAATCGCAACGCCACGGTTACGATCTGCCATTCGAGAACGAAGAACCTTGGGGAGATTGTGTCCCAAGCGGACATTGTGGTTGCGGCCGTAGGCAAGCCTAATTTCATTCAAGGGGACTGGATCAAGCCGGGTGCCGTCGTGTTGGACGCCGGTTACAATAAAGGAAATATCGGGGACTGCGATTACGAAGCCTGCGCCAAGGCGGCATCCGCAATCACGCCGGTACCGGCGGGCGTTGGCCCCGTGACGATAGCGACATTGTTGAAGCATACCGTCGAATCGGCCGAGCGAACCGTCCAAGCCTAGGGGAATGCACTTGACCATTTATATGTGAATTAAGGGTGCGCCCGTGAATTATCCCCTTCAAATCGCTGCGAGACCATGCAAAAGTCTGTGACGTGGAAGAGATAGGCCTCTGCCTATAGGCTTGGAACCCGCATTTCACGGACCCCTGGACGTCATGGTATAGTTAGGAATAAGCGAAATACGAAGGGGAGAGATTCATGTTTATACGAATCATGGCCTGTTGTGCGGGACAACAGGGAACTGCAGAGAATGATCCGTTCGACGCAGCGCTGCTAACGGTTTCGGAGATCTTGGCATGAAGAACACGATCGCCGATATTGCCCACAAAGCCGGCGTTGCCAAAAGCACGGTCTCCCGTTTCTTGAACGGAGGATCCGTCAGTCATGCGACACGCCGCAAGATTGAGCAGGTTATTCAGGAAACCGGCTATATCCCGAATTCTTTTGCGCAAAGCCTCAAAGCGAAAAAAACGAGCATGATCGGCACCATTATGCCGCGTCTGGACTCCTTCTCCGCATCGCAGACTGTCGCCGGCATGGACGAAGAATTAAGAAAACACGGATATCAGCTTCTGATCATCAACGCAAGCCAGGATTTATCCAGGGAGATCGAAGCGCTGTATGATCTCGCCAGACAAAAAATATCAGGCATTATTCTGTTCGCCACGCAGGTGACGGAAACCCATCTTGCCGCGATTCAAGAGATCGGCATTCCGGTCATTCTGCTCGGACAACAGCATAACCATGTCCACAGCATGATCTATAACGATTATGCCGCAGGCTATGACATGGGCCGGTACGTGCTGTCGATGGGACATCGTCAAATTGCCTATATCGGGGTGACGGAAAAGGACGTAGCCGTCGGAGTCAAGCGGAAGGAAGGGTTCCTCAAAGCGGTAAGCGAGTATGATGAGTCGGAAGCGGTTCTCTACGAGAGTGGATTCAAGATGTCGGATGGTGTGAAGACGGCATGCTCCCTTTTTGAGTTGAACCAAACATTGCCAACGGCCGTGGTCTGCGCCACGGACAACATAGCGCTGGGCGTGATGAAAGCGGCGCACATGAAAGGCATCTCTATTCCCGACGAACTTTCCGTTACCGGATTTGGCGGTTACGACGTAACCGAGGTGATTCATCCCGGGTTAACAACGGTGAAATATGGATATTTCCAAGCGGGCCACCTCGCGGCACAGCATATTATGAAGCTGGTCAACGACGAGCCAGTGGATTTCCTGACGGTCATGAATTGCGAGATGATTCATCGGGAAAGCGTTGACAATCTGAATTAGGTATTTTATACTTCAAATAACGGAACCGGTTCCAATCCGAGTGCTTGCTTGGTATTGGAACTGAGTTCATTATTTTTACCTTTGATTGGAACCGGTTCCACCGCAGTTGAATTTATTCGCGTGCACGCGCAGCATGATCTGTTTGATTTTTCGGCAAGACCATTTATAAGGAGAAGAGATATGGACAGAGAACTGAAATACCGACGCCTGGATCAGGCTTCTCCCGAAGAGCTTTCCTCCTTAAGGAAGAAAGTGCGATTAAGCGAATGGAGGCAGAAATTTCACGTACAGCCCATCATGGGCCTGATGAATGATCCCAATGGATTTTCTTATTACAACGGAGAGTATCACTTGTTTTACCAATGGTTTCCTCTGGGCACGTTTCACGGCTTGAAATACTGGTACCATACTTCCTCGAAAGACCTGGTGTTTTGGCAGAACCAAGGCATCGCTATTGAACCCGGTCACCCGCATGATGCTTATGGCGCTTATTCGGGCAGCGGTATCGTGAAAGACGGCAAACTATGCCTAATGTATACCGGGAATGCCCGGGATGAGAAATGGAACAGGCAATCTTATCAATGCATGGCTGTGATGGACCGCGACGGATCCATCACGAAGCTCGATAAGCCGCTGATTGACCATGTGCCGGACGGATATACCGAACACTTCCGGGATCCGAAAGTATGGCAAGACAAAGACAAGTACCGGTTCGTCATCGGTGCCCAAAGGGTTAATCAGACAGGTGCGGCTGTCGTCTATGAATCCTCGGATCTGTTGGTTTGGGAATTCAAGGGGGAGATACAAACCCGCCTTGAGCATTTCGGCTATATGTGGGAATGCCCCGACTATTTTGAATTGGAAGGCCAGGGCGTGCTACTGTTTTCCCCGCAAGGGCTGCTTCCGGAGGACGATCATTTTCGAAACATTTACCAATCCGGCTATATTTCAGGCAAGCCGCTCAATAGGGATACGCTGGAGTTTGATCACGGTCCTTTTTGCGAGCTGGACAGAGGGTTTGATTTCTACGCGCCGCAGACCATGCTGGATGAGAAAGACCGGCGCATCATGGTGGGCTGGATGGGTTTGCCGGATATCGGGTATCCCACCGATTCGCATGGCTGGGCCCATTGTTTGACGCTTCCGCGTATGCTTACGTTCCGTGAAGGCAGGCTGATTCAACAGCCGGTTCCCGAGCTTCAGGCGCTCCGCGATCATGCCGCTCAGGCAGAGGATACGCTTCACAGCGAAGTGAAGACTTACGAGGGGGTTCAAGGAACCGCATTCGAAATGATATGCGAGTTCCAAGCCATCGAGGCGGACGTCGTTGGCATTGAATTTCGGGCTGGCGAAGGGGAACGAACCGTTATTCGATATGAATCCGGCAAACGGAAGGTTACGCTGGATCGCTCTTCTTCGGGTGCAACGATTGTCAGTGATTACGGAGCGGAACGATCCTGTATGCTGCCAACCGAAAGAAATTCGATCAAATTTCATCTGTTCGTGGACATTTCTTCGGTCGAGCTGTTCATCAACGATGGCGAAGAGGTGTTTACAAGCAGAATTTTTCCGAAGTGGAACAGCCGAAACATTCGATTTTTCGTACAGAACGGCAGTGCCGGCTTGAAGGTCGAGAAATGGGATCTGACCGAAGCCGTAAAAGATAAAGAAGGGGCTGAATGAACATGGCAGCGGATAATCGGGAAATCGCAAGGCAGGTAGTGGAAGCCATTGGCGGCAGGGAGAACATCGCTTCCTTTGCCCATTGTGCCACCAGACTGAGAATCATGGTTCATGATCAGAAGAAGATTGACCAGAAGAAGGTCGAGCAGATCGACAAGGTCAAAGGAGCCTTTTTCAACTCCGGGCAATACCAGATCATTTTCGGAACAGGAACCGTCAATCAGATTTTTGAAGCGGTTGAATCCCTTGGAATGGAGAGCACAAGCAAGGAAGAACTGAAATCTCAGGCAAAAAAGTCGGGGAATCCGTTTCAGCGGGCGATTCGTACATTCGGTGACGTGTTTGTGCCGATTATCCCGGTATTGGTCGCCACTGGCTTGTTCATGGGATTACGGGGGCTGCTGACCCAGGATACCGTGCTTGCCTGGTTCGGTGCGACACCGGATGATATCTCGGCTAATTTCCTGCTCTTCACCCAGGTACTGACGGATACGGCTTTCGCTTTCTTGCCGGCCTTGGTGGCTTGGTCCGCATTCAGGGTGTTCGGAGGCAGCCCCGTGCTGGGTATCGTCCTGGGATTGATGCTGGTTAACCCGGCTCTTCCTAACGCGTACAGCGTGGCGAACGGTTCGGCTGAGGCACTCATGATCTTTGATTTCATTCCGGTTGTCGGGTATCAGGGCTCGGTCCTGCCGGCATTCTTCATTGGACTGCTGGGCGCGAAATTCGAGAGATTTTTGCGAAAACGCATTCCTGACGCCATCGATCTGATCGTTACGCCGTTTCTAACCTTGCTCGTTATGATAACCCTCGGCCTGTTTGCGATCGGCCCCGTGTTCCACTCCCTGGAAGAGGTGGTTCTGAACGCGACGACGTTCCTACTGGAGCTGCCGTTCGGTATCGCGGGTTTGGTCATCGGTTTCTTTAACCAGATCATTGTGGTCACCGGCGTGCATCATATTTTCAACTTCCTGGAGATCCAACTCCTTGAGAAGACAGGGAGCAATCCGTTCAATGCGATCGTGACCAGCGCCATGGCAGCGCAGGGTGCAGCTTGTCTGGCTGTCGGACTCAAGACGAGAAATAAAAAGCTCAAGGCATTATCCCTGCCATCGGCATTCTCCGCCTTGCTGGGAATCTCCGAGCCGGCAATCTTCGGGGTCAACCTCCGTTACGTCAGACCGTTTGTTATCGCCTTGATCGGCGGCGGCGTGGGCGGTTTCATGGCTTCCATCTTTCAGCTTGAGGCCACAGGCATGGCCATTACCGTCATCCCGGGTACGCTGTTATACTTGAACAGCCAGCTTCCTCTTTACATTTTGTGCAACCTGACGGCGATGGCGATTACGTTCGTGCTGACCTGGATGTTCGGATTCAATGATAAGATGCTTGAAGAGGTCCGCTCGGAAGCGAAATAAAGCCATATGAGAAAGGTCCGCCCTGAACAGGCGGGCCTTTTTTGGTCCGGATGCTGGTAAATCGTCATGGCTGACCGGCTTTCTTGTTCATTAAAATGGATATCTTGAAAAGAGTGCTCCCCTGCCCGTTTTTGGCGTTAGCTGGACTTGGTCCCAGTAGGCTTGGTAAAATTATCGCTTGCTCTGAAATGCTTTTCATCATTTACAATACACTTATAAGCTTGAATATACGAAAAAGAGAGGCGAGCGTTATTGATGAAGAAGATCCTATTTTTTGATATTGACGGTACGCTGCTGGATCATGAGAAGCAGGTTCCGGCGACAACGAAGGAGTCCATAGCTGAATTAAAGAAGGCCGGCCATATCGTAGCCATTGCTACGGGACGCGCCCCCTATCATTTTGAAGAGCTGCGGGAAGAGCTCGGCATCGATTCTTATGTTTGCTTGAACGGTCAATATGTGGTTTATGAAGGCAAGCCGATCTACGGTCATCCTCTGGCGGAGGATGCCTTACAGGAGCTGACGGAACAAGCCGTTCGGCTGGATCATCCGATTATCTATGCCGGCAGCGAAGCGATGAAGATGAACGTAACCGAGCATGTCCATATCGATTCCAGCTGGGGGGAGCTGAAATTGACCATCCCGGAATACGATCCGGAATATTACTTGGGCCGTGATATATATCAAGCCATTGTATTCTGTACCGAGGATGAGGAGGCCGATTACGTAAAAAGATTCGAAGGGCGGTTCGATTTCGTGCGCTGGGGCCCCTATGGAATTGACGTGTTACCGGCAGGGGGCTCCAAAGCCGAAGGAATCAAACAATTAATTCAGCTGCTGCGCATCGATCTCGAGGATACCATCGCGTTTGGCGATTATCTGAATGATCTGGAGATGCTGTCGTATGTGGGACACGGCGTGGCAATGGGCAATGCGCCGGAGATCGTGAAGCAGGCGGCCAGGCATGTCACCCGCGATGTCGGCCAAGACGGAATACAATACGGACTTCGCATGCTCGGTTTGCTGGGCAAGGAGCCGCAGGAGATTAAGTAACGGGTTTAACGATAAAAAGCCAGGGCAGCGTGTCAGTCTTAGCGCTTTTGCGGTGCGTGAGGACTGGCATGTATTTCCGTTCCGTATGCTAACGCCCCATCGCAGGTTTGACGACGGAAACAGGGACTTGCTATTATTAATAACTGACAGTGACCCGCTATATGGTACAACGAACCTTCTGGCGGAAATATACCGGAACAGGTGGAGGCCCTATGTCAGCCGATCAAACGCGACAACTCATCACAAGTTGGCTATCCTTGACGCAGATTCATGCATTGATTTCCAACGAGCTGGAACAAAAGCTCCAGCAGAAGCACGATTTATCGCTGAATGAATTTTACGTGCTGTTATTTCTGTCCGAGGCTCCCGAGCAAAAGTTAAGGCTTCAGCAGCTGCAAACGATGGTGGGGCTAAGCCAGAGTGCGATGTCGAGACTGGTCAGCCGCTTTGAAGCCAAAGGCTGCGGCGCCATGCAAAGGGCGATATGCGAGGATGACAGAAGAGGAATCTACACGTCACTGACTCCGATTGGCGAAGAGAAACTGCAAAAAGCCAAGAACACGGTCCAAGACGTGCTGGAGCAGCAATTCGCAATGCCTAAAATGAAGCATGGTCTGGAAGATGCATTGAAGCATATCCGAGGGTAACTAGATCGTTCAACAGCCATTCTTGACGAATGGTCTTTGTTTTGCTAATTTAGATGCATGTGCATGCATTTTTTTTATAGAGAGATCAATATCATGAGGATAGAGGGAGCGTGTCTCTGAATGGAACATTTATTCAGTCCATACAAATTGAAATCATTAGATCTGAAAAATCGGGTCGTTATGCCCCCGATGTGCCAATACTCGGTAACGAACAAAGACGGCATTGCCACCGATTGGCATTATTTGCATTATACAAGCCGGGCAATCGGCGGAGCCGGACTCGTTATCGTGGAGATGACGGATGTGGAACCGGACGGCCGTATTTCCGATTATGATCTTGGGTTATGGTCGGATGAGCAGATTCCCGCATTGGCCCGCATAGTTGAAGCGATACACCAGCATGGCGCGAAGGCGGCGATTCAGATTGCGCATGCCGGGCGCAAAGCGGAGGATGCGGAAACGCCTGTTGCCCCATCGGCTATTCCTTTCGATGAGAACTCGAAAACGCCAAGGGCACTCACAACCGAAGAAGTTAAGCAAATGGTGGAAAAATTCCGCGTGGCTGTGCGCCGTGCGGTGAAGGCCGGTTTTGACGCAATTGAATTGCATGGTGCCCACGGCTATCTGATTCATCAATTCCATTCTCCACTGACCAACCGGAGAACGGATGAGTACGGCCAGGAGCTAACCAAGTTCGGCCAAGAAGTGATTCAAGCCGCAAAAAGCGAAATGCCTGAGGACATGCCATTAATCATGCGAATCTCGGCTAGAGAATATGTAACGAATGGTTATGGCATCGAAGAGAGCATCGCATTCTCCAAGATATATCAGGCTGCAGGCGTTGACATGTTCCATGTCAGCGCTGGCGGCGAAGGACCCATCGCGGCGGAAGGAAGACCGGGCACCCACGTTGCCTACCAAGTACCGCTAGCCAGACAGATCAAAGAAGCGCTGCAGGCACCCGTCATTGCCGTGGGCCGTTTGGATGAACCCGCCTTGGCGAATGCGGTAATAGGCAACGAAGACGCTGATCTCGTTGCTGTTGGAAGAGGAATGCTACGCAATCCGTACTGGACATTAGAAGCAGCAACGTTGCTTCAGAAAGAGTTCGCGATTCCGGCACAATACCAGAACGGTTTTCCCAGAAAATCGAGATAGGCAGGCAGATGAACATATAGCTGCCAACGAACGATGTAGATTGGCTTATCATTCCCTGCAAGTGAACATTATCAGGAACCCGGTAATGGGTGAGCGTAATTAGAGAAGGTTATCCTACGGGCCGTCACGGCCGTAGGATAACCTTTTTTGCGTACAAGGAAATGCTCCAATTATGGTAGCCATCAAGCTTGGCAGCCGTTAACATAAGGCTATCTAAAATATTTTTAAAAATTTATTAATTGTTTATTTACATTAGTGTGCGATGTACAGTATAATAATTTCCAGGAGATGATGATATGCCAGAGGATCAGGATATTTTAAACAGTATGGTGCAGGAGCTTCGGCGGGGTACGATCATCCTTGGTGTTCTCAGTCAGTTGTCCGAACCGCAGTATGGATATTCATTGGTGACCATATTGCAGGAGAGGGGGATCAACGTGGAAGCGGGTACGCTCTATCCGTTGCTGCGTCGGCTGGAGAAACAAGGCTTGCTTAACAGCGAGTGGGATACGAATGAAGCCCGGCCCAGAAAATATTACATCATAAGTCAGACAGGCAAGGATATATATCGGCAGCTCTACCATGAATGGAAGGATATGATGACAAGTCTGGAGGGACTTGTGAAAGACAAGGGGGACTAAGGTGATGGATCTTATTAACAGGTATATTTATGCGGTGACCCAGAAGCTGCCGGAATCGCAGCGGGCGGATATTGAGAAGGAGCTTCAAGGACTCGTCGAAGACATGCTGGAAGACCGGGGAGTCGGTGTAGAGGCCGCAAGTCTGGAAGAGGTGGAGCAGGTGCTGCTTGAGCTCGGGCCGCCCGGGGAAATGGCAGCCAGATACAGAGGAAGGGAAAGGTATCTCATAGGTCCGGGTTTGATTAACAGCTATTGGTCCGTCCTGAAGATCGTACTGTATTCGATAGCCGTTGCTCTTGGCATCGTCTACATCATTGATTTCTTTACAAGCACGGAACACACTGCCGAGAAGCTGCTGGAATTTCTTGTTTCGCTGCTTAGCGTGGGAATCCACGGATTTGCATGGGTTACCGTTATTTTTGCCTTTATCGAATACCGCGGGGCTCGCCAAGTCCCCAATGATCCATGGAAACCCTCGGAATTGCCTGCAATTCCGGAACCAGCCGCTCGGATTAAACCGATCGAGCCGATGCTCGGCATCCTGTTTTCCGTGCTGTTCTTCGTCCTGTTCACGTTTTCCATTAACCTGATCGGTGTTCACCGATTCGATGAAAACTCGATCGCCATTCCGGTGTTTGAACAGGCTGCCTTTGCCAAATATTTACCGCTGATATGGCTTCTTACCGCCTTCAGCATATTCAATGAAGCCAGGAAATTAATCACAAGAAAGTGGACGCCGCAGATTGCCGTCATGCACGTCATATTTAACGTTGCTTCCGTTATCGTTACGGTGATCCTGTTCTCCGATATGACGATTTGGAATCCGACATTCATGGATCAGCTCGTTCAAGCGGGTTTCGTAACACCGGGGGATGAAGCGTATGAGACCGTAAAATCAATTTGGGATCGATCCAGGGATGGCCTCATTTACATCATTGTGATCATTACCCTTATTGATACCGTATCTGTCGTAATGAAATGGTTTCGGGGAAAGGAAGGTAATACGGCGTTAACCAAATAAAGACAAAAGTGATGAAGCAAAGGGTATCCCAACGGATCTTGGATCTGGCGGGATGCTCTTTTTTGTTGTCAGGAAACAAACCGTGTATTTATATGGTTGGTTGGACCATGAACGACACGACGCGAAATGGATAAGCATAGGATAAGGAGCGAGGCAAATATTTTTTTGACAAAAATGTGAATGATATGTGTCAAAATTATGTACAATGGTGTTATAATAAGGTAAGAGCTGAATGAAAACCCTTACAGAATGAACGGAGCTGATTAATCATGAAATATGCGATCCATTACTCTACCAGAATGAAAGACGTTATTTTGTTTTCCTTTGTCCTTAGCATTATCCTGTTTCAGGTAGCCACCTTGACCGAATATTCCTATCCTTTCTTCTTCTATATGCAGATGGCCGTGAATGTCGTTGTCGTTGCGGCACTGGCTATTGAAGGTTATGCGAGATTGGTGAAGCGGGAAGTGAATATTCAGGAGGATTCGAAGACGATTTCGATCAACGGCGTAGAGATTCACGCTGAACAGATCCGCGAAATCAAGGTTTCCGGTTGCCATAAAGCCGCTTTCCAAATTAGCCTCAAGGATAAGAGCGTAAATCCGATGTACTGCTGCTTTAAATTTGAAGAGAAGAATTGTGAAGGCATTCGGAGTCTCACGCGTTGGGCCGAGCAAAATCAGGTTTCCGTGCGCAAGGTCGGACCACAAACCCGTTCCGGCTTGGTACTCACATCTAACCATTAATAGGCTGTATGTATACTAAGAATAGAAGCATCTGAACCTTGACGAATGGGTTCGGGTGCTTCTTTGTTTTAGTTGTAGAGGAAGAGTGTTTTTCCGGGCATCTGTACCTACAGGAGCTGAAAGTTTAACCAATGTTAAGCTCCTGTTTCAATGCAGGTTCATTTCGTCAGATATACTATGAACAAAATTGGATTTGAAATATGAAGGAGGTTTGAATATGGTAGATATTTCTGGATTCCTGTTGAATGGGGAACATCGCAAGCTGTATGAGCTGTTCGGAGAGGATTTGCGTTTACTTGTAACGATCGAACAATTTGAAGCGATGGCAGTGGAATATACGGCAGGCGTAAAAACGTTCCACATCACGTTGGACGACACGCTTAACCAAATCCGATTGATAAACTGGATGGATGATAGCGGGCAAAAAGGCATTCAAGCGATGATCGATGAAACGGGTACCATTGTAGGTCTTATGTTATCGCCTATTGAGAGGTTTTCTGAATCGGATGCCAAGCAAACCGTCACGGTTTTCCGAGTTCCGTTTAAGGGAAAATGGTATGTGTTCTGGGGCGGCGAGAATGTTATGGATAATTACCATTACCCAGAGGAAAGCCAGCGGTACGCAATAGACGTCATCAAGACGGAGAACGCCATGTCCTATGAAGGAGATCCAGCCATGAATGAGAGTTACTTCGCGTTTGGAGAGGAGATTCTTGCTGGTGCCCGCGGGAAGGTGGTGGGTATCGAGAATAACATCAGGGACAATGAGCCTGTGGGTGAGACCAACGAAACAAAGCCCGTCGGTAACTATGTCATCATCGATCATGGACATTCAGAATATAGCCTATATGCACATTTAAAGCAGGGATCGGTATGCGTGAAGGAAGGCTCTGAGGTCGAAGCAGGTGATCTGATAGGTCTATGCGGAAATTCCGGCAACTCAACCGAAGCTCATTTGCATTTTCAAGTGTCGGATCATCCGGATTTGTTTTGGGTTAATACGAAGTCACTTAATATTAACTGGCTTGGCGATATCAAGGTAAGACGAGGCCAAGTTGTATACGGCGGAGTTTGAACGCTGGATAAAACAAAAAAGCATGGGCCAGAATTCTCAGGTCCATGCTTTTGTTCGATTCATTAATAAGCAAGCGCTCTTGTTAAATTTGTATTTAGCTGCTGCAGCCGCCTCCGCAGCTGCTGCAGGACGAACCGCTGCTGCAAGAGGACCCGCTGCTGCAGGAGGAGCCGCCGCCTGATGAACCATCGTTTGACGATCCGTCATGGGAATCCGAGCCGCCTGAGCCGCAAGCCGAAGCATAGGTACAGGAGGAGCTGCTGTTGTTTTTATGAAGCTCGCGCTCATCCGGGATCATATGATCAGTGAATTGATCCGGTGCGTTCCAGGCAAAATAGACGGCCGCTGCCAGGAGC